>JAPYWO010000199.1 GCA_028276305.1 Candidatus Thermokryptus sp. | reverse complement strand
GCTTTATGCGGGATCGCGTAGTCAAGTATCAAAACATCGGGTTTAAATTTCAATATGTAATCCCAACCGTCATCTGCGTTATCAACCCACAAAAACCTAAATGAGTTTTTCACGAGAAATGCCATCAAAAATTCAGCAAACCCAGGGTCGTCATCAACTGCAAGTATCAATAGACCTGAATCGCCGTAGATTTCACCTTGTTTTATCGTGACTTCTTTATCAAACGATTTCGTTGACAGTGGTATCGTGAAAGTTACTGTTGTTCCTTTGCCTTCACCTTCGCTGAAAAGTTCAATCACACCGCCCATCATTTCAACCAAGCTTTTCGTTATGGCTAAGCCAAGTCCTGTTCCGCCGTATTTTCTTGTGGTTGTGCCGTCAGCTTGAACAAACTTTTGGAAGAGTTTCGCTTGCTTCTCTTTTGATATTCCAATCCCTGTGTCAATTACAGAAAATTGACAATGACCTTTTTCTTCAAAAACCTCCGCTTTTACAGTTATGCCACCCTTATGTGTGAATTTTATTGAGTTCCCGATCAAATTCAATAAAATTTGTTTCAAACGGTTTCTGTCCCCTCTTATGAAAATCGGCTTCTCGGGATATATCATCCTATATTCAAGTTTTTTCTGCTCCGCCTGAACATGTGACAGAGTCCAAACCTCTTGAAGAAGTTCGGATACCTCAACATCTTCAATTGTCAATTCAAGTTTTCCAGCTTCAATTTTGGCTATGTCAAGTATGTCATTTATTATGTTCAAAAGATGCCTCGCGCTCATCAAAGCATTGTCAACAAATTGCATCATCTCTTCTTTACTTTCATAAAGACCTTCTTTGATGAGATTTAGAAATCCAATTATTGAATTCAATGGGGTTCTAAGTTCGTGCGAAGTATTTGCGAGAAATTCACTTTTAAGTTTGTTAAGTTCCTGAAGTTGTGCGTTGGCTATTTCAAGCTGTTCGGCGTAAAGTTTTAACTTCTCCTCCGCTTTCTTTTGCTCGGTTATGTCACGGTTTATCCCAACCGTTCCAATCGGGTTTCCGTTGATGTCTCTTATAATTGAAAGAGAAGAACTGACATAGATTTTTTCGCCAAATCTATTGTAATGAATCGCTTCACCTTGCCAAAATCCCTTTTCTTGAAGTATTTGCCTTACTTGCTCACGCGTCAAGCCGGGGAATTCAACTTTAACAACTTCGCTTATCTCTTTTCCGATAACTTCCTCTGCTTTATATCCATACATCTTCTCCGCTGCTTTGTTCCAGGATGTGATTCTGTAATTCAAATCAGCTGCGATTATTGCGTCGTTGACATTTTCAAGAAGGTTCGCCTGGTATCTTATTTGCTCCTCCGCTTTCTTTCGCTCGGTTATGTCGGACTGAATCCCGAGATAATAAGTCAAGCCGTGAACTTCGTCTTTAATTGAAGATATTGAAAGTAAAGCGAAGTAAAATTCCCCATTCTTCTTTTTGTTTATTATCTCGCCTTTCCAATATCCCTTGGTTAAAATTGAGTCCCACATTTCTTTATAAAAATTCGCGTCGTGAAACCCCGATTTTAGAATTCTTGGGTTTTTGCCTATCACTTCATCTTTTGAATAGCCAGTTATCCTGCAGAAGGCATCATTGACTTCAAGTATGTTTCCATTTTCATCGGTTAATACAACCGCATCGTTAAGCGAAAGTAAAAGCTGGGACATTATCCTGTTTCTTTGCTCTGCTTTTATTCTATCGGTTATATCAAGCATAGTGCCTAAAAGCGCCGGCTTGCCCTCGTAATTGATCAAATTATTGAGAACCTCAACCCACGCTATTTCTCCGTTCTTTTTTATTATCCTGAATTGAAAGCCGGATTTTGAAATATCACCTTTCAAGTTTGAAGTAAATAATTTAATCACTTTTTTCCTGTCTTCGGGATGAACAATTTCTAAAATTTTCCTTGTGTTAAGCACTTCTTGCGGTGTAAATCCGAAGATTGAAAGAATTTGACCGCTGACGAATTTGAATTTGCCATCCTGAAAGATATATGTCCCAGCAAGTGAACCCTCAACGAGCGTTCTATATTTTTCTTCCGACTCCTTTAGCTTCTCCTCTGCTTTTTTCTGCTCTGTTATATCCTCAATCATTCCCTCATAAAAGATGACATTTCCAAGCGGGTCCTTTACAGCCCTTACATGCTCACGCACTATTATCTCCTTCCCGTCAAGTCGTTTTAATCTGTTCTCAAAGTTTGATATTGAGTCGGAAATTTCAAGCGCACGTATGAAAATTTCTCTATCCCTTGGGTCAGCGTAGAAATCGGATGCTTTCATTTGCAATATCTCAAACTTGTCCTTTGCCCCGAACATTTTCACAAAGGCGGGATTTACATCAATTATCTTACCATCCGGTGTTGTCCTGTATGCGCCGATGACCGCGTTTTCAAAAAGTTCTCGGTATTTCTTCTCTGCTTCAACCAGCTCACTTTCAAATCTCCTTTTCTCAGTTGTATCAATCTCAACAAATTGAATGAGTTCATTTGCTCCATATCTTACCAATTTCCCACTTAACTCAGCATATTTTACTTTACCGCTCTTTGTTAAAAACCCAATCTCAAGTGCTTCCGTCTCCTTTCGCTCAATTATGTCTTTCAAATACTCGCGGATTATTTCAATAAATTCAGGTGTGACAAGGTCAAATATATAAAATTCCTTTAACTCCTCAAGCGTATACTCGTGATAATTAAGGGCATAGTCATTTGCATATTTTATCTTCCCGGTCAAATCGGTTAAAATTATCCCGTTTATCGTGGACTGAAACATTTCCTCCCAAAAACTCCTTACCTGTGCTATTTTTCTTTCAACCGTCAAGCGCAAAAATGAAAATATGAGCCCGAAGATTGCACCAACTATTGAAGGGATGATGAAAATGTCAAGTTTTATTTCCTCACCGTGAAACCATTGGTTTAAAAAGACCGCAAAATTTATGATTAATATGGTGAGTATAGCGTAAAGTAGGATCGTTTTCGGTGAAAGGGACGGAGCGTTTAAATTCTTCTTTGCCCCAAGATCAATTTTTAAATCCATTTCGGAACTTTCTTAATTTTCTGAACCTATCTCAAGTCCATCAAAGATTAGCGAATCCGTCAATTTTGAAAAAATTTAAATATGTTCACATAAAAATGCAATTTCTCCGCCTTACCGCAAATTCTGGCTTTAACCGCCGGGGTTACCTTGTAAGTTCGTAAACAGCGAAATTTGTTATGTAAATTGGGTTATTAAGCGAGGGATACCAAGCTTCAAGTTTTATCAAGTCAACATTTTCCTCAAATGCTCTTTGCTCAATTATCGCTGTTTGTCCATTAATAGCGCACTTAAGTAGATTTCCCTTTACTTCAATTTCAACTTTATGAGAGACATTTTCAGTAAGGTTAAGATATGTATTTGCCTTTTCACTTTTTGCTTCCCAGTGGGAGATATCAACATAGTTTAATTCCTTTTCGTGCGCCGTTAAAAAGGAAATACGGGTGGTCTCTGAGCCAGGGATTAGCTCAAATTCAATTTTGAATTTTTCCGGAAGGCGATTGATAACCGGTCTCGCTTTCAATTGTCGGGAGAAAATATGCATCCATTTTTTGCCTTTGAGGGTTTTAATGTCAACGCTCCCGTCTTCAATTTCCCATTTTGCTGATATATCTTCATCTGATGAATATTGGGCAAAGTTATCAAAGAAAATCAAATTTCCGGTATCGGTGGGTTTCTCAGATCCTGGCTTTGTTGGCTGTTCAGTTTTCCCCTCCGTTTCAGCTGGCTGTTCTTTCTTCTCCTTGCCTTTTTGCTCTCCCTTGAACTTCTCTCTGACCTGAGAGTCAAGAGCGGTGACAAAGAAGGCGATAAGCATTACTATTATTAAATATCGCATGATTTGCCTCCGTTAGTTTAGTTTTGTTAAGTTGTCCCGAAAATATAGTCCCATAATGGGGTTGAAACGCCAAAGGCTCTATCAGGGGCTTGGTAGTGATGTTTGAGATGATGTTTCCAAAGGTTGCGCAATTTATTTTTTGGCGGTTTAAAATGATGAATTGCGTAATGAGTCATATCATAGGCGATATAACCAGCGACAAATCCCGGGAAAAACGC
>JAPYWO010000198.1 GCA_028276305.1 Candidatus Thermokryptus sp. | reverse complement strand
AATAGGGGATGAACAAAAATGGCGCTCGGGGACATTGGGGGCATGCATTGCCCCCAGTTTTATTTTATTTGGGTGAGATTAAAGTTTGAAATTTGATAGACCTTTGCATCTTTGACCCTTTCAATGAGGGAATAGTTATGTGTTGCCATGATTATTGATGTCCCGCGAAGGTTAATTTTTTTCAGAAGTTCAATTATTTCAATTGATGTGTCAGGGTCAAGATTTCCCGTTGGTTCATCTGCAAGGATCAGGAAGGGTTCATTGGCGATGGCTCTTGCTATTGCAACTCTTTGTTGTTCACCACCTGAGAGTTCTTCTGGCATGTTGTTCTTTTTGTGGCTTAATCCAACCTCAGCCAGTGCTGTCAAAACTTTTTTATTTACTTCCTTTTTCTTTGCCCCAGTCACATGCAAAGCAAGAGCGACATTCTCAAAAACATTTCTATCTTCAAGCAATTTAAAATCTTGAAACACAATCCCAAGTCGTCTTCTCAAATACGGTATATGTTTCCTTTTTATCTTTGAGGAGTCAAACTTACCGACGATTACTTTCCCACGGTTTGGGAAAATATCCATATAAATCAACCTCAAAAGTGTGCTTTTACCTGAACCAGTTGGACCAGCTATGAAGACAAATTCACCCTCATTTACTTTAAAGTTTAAGTCCTTGAAAACGAGGTTATCTCCGAACCAAACGGATACATTTTGAAATTCAACCATCTCAAACTTTAACTTTCTTTAATATGAAATGAACTCTTTCTGACCACTCGTTTCCCTCGGAGAATGTGAAGTTTTTGTATCGTGCAACCACTTCAAAAAGTCCTGTCTTTTTTACGGCGTCTTCTATTTCAGAAATCTTATAAATTCTTTGGATGTGTTTCTCAAAGAATTTCTCTCCGTCCTTTTCAATCTCAAATTCATTTATATGAGTCCTCTCGTCCCGAAGAAAATAACTTCGCCTGACGAATTTATAATCACCGCATTTTCCTTTTGTGTTCATCGCTATTGCATTTTGTATTGAGTTGTATTCGGTTGAAATGTCAAAAATGAAAATACCATCCTCGTCAAGCAAAGACCATACATTTGAAAATAGATTTAAAATTTTTCCAATTTCCGTGAGATAATTGATGCTGTCGTAAAGACATAAAACTGATCCATATTTTTTGTGTGTTTTAAACTCAGACATGTCAGCGATGTATAAGTTTACATCTTCGTTTTTAATTTTTTCCTTCGCCTTTTGAATCATCTTCTCAGATATATCAACCCCATCAACTTTGAAACCGAACTTTGTTAGAAGTGAAATCATCGTCCCGGTTCCACAAGCGAGTTCAAGTATGTGTGTTGTTTTCGGGTTGAATTTTTTTATGAGTTTAAGTATATATTTTGCCCATTTTTTGTAAGGGACATCTTTCATTATGCAGTCATAAATCTCAGCCAGGATAGAATAAGGTTGAGTTTGAATCATTTTATCAAAATTAAATCTTTTTGAGGCGTGCTTAAAAATTCCGCTCCGGTCTCTGTTACAAGGACATCTTCTTCAATGCCAATTCTTAAATATCCGTTTCTTTCTTTACTGAATAAGTAAACCGATGGTTCTAATGCGTAGACCTGATTCGGTAAAAGACGATAGAAAACTTTCTTCCCGTATCTGTCTTTCCAGTTTGGACCGAGGATTGGACCGATTTCATGGGTTGAATATCCTATGACATGACCTGCAGCGTGTGGATATTCTTCATATCCAGCGGAAGTGATAATTGTCCTTGAAGCGCTGTCAACTTCAAAACCCGTTGCTCCCGGCTTAATTTTCCCGAAAGCGGATTCAATTGCTTTGACATTTGTTTCCCACATCTTTTTTATAAAATCGGGTGGTTCTGTTTCATCCTTGCGGAGGATATATGCTGTTCTTTGGATATCGGTGCAGTAACCGCTCAGATTTATTCCGAAATCAATAGTAACGAGGTCTCCTCTTTGTATTACATAGTCGCTTGGTTCAGAATGACCTCTTGTGATGCCAGCATTAACGCTTGGGCAACTTTCAGCTTCCCACGAGGGCTCCACATCGTAGCTTTTCATCAATTTTTTTATAAAGTTTGCTACATCTTTTTCGGTTGTTTTTCCCGGTATTATCACTTCGGGGGAGAGCGCCTTTGAAATTATCTCTTCGGTTATCTTTACGGCTTCTTTCATAATTTCAATTTCTTCCGGGAGGAGGCGACTTCTGTATGCGATGACGATATTTTCAGAGGATACAAATCTTGAGGTGTATTTCTCGCCAAGTGTATTTTTCAAATAATCAAACATACTTGCTGTCAGACCATCCGCAAGTGGGGAGTCGGATGAGATATTTACAGCGATTTTCTTAGGTTTTCTTTCTTCAACGATTTTCTTTAAATGTGGAGCAAGACCCTCTTTTTTGTATGAGATTATCGTATCATATATGCCCGATTTTTGAAGCGGATCGGTGTCGTAGCTTGCGCAAATTGCGATTTTTTTGAGGGATGTGTCTTCGTTTATAAATATGAGCGCAGTTTTTGCAACCGCTTTATCCGCGGAAAAGTCCTTTGCCAGAGGGTCAACTGCATATTCTCTTGTTAAGATGAGCCACATATCAATTTCTTCTTCTTTCATCGCTTGAAGCGCGAATTTGTCAAGTTTCGCTTTTTTGATCTCAAAAAATTTTTCAGCTGGCATTCGTTTCACTTTTCTTGGTGTTTGCATCGGTGTTTCTCTGACGCAGGAACTTATATTTAGAAGGAATAGGAAAATTAAAGCAAGTATGAAGGGCATTTTTTCCTCTTTTTGATTTAAATTAGCAAATGCGTTAAAATTAATCAAGGATTAAATCGGCTGTGATAAGTTAGCATTTGAATTTGAAATTTGAAAATTTTATTTTTAATTAGTCACAAAAAAGTTGGAGTTTCGGATATAGCTGAAGGGCTACGCTGTTAAACATAAAAATCCGAGCGTTGATGATGAAGTTAAGAGTTTGTGCTATTTTTGTATTTTTCTCTCTTATCATTTTCAATGAAAATCAGTTCTCGCGCTCGTTAATAGACACAACGAGTGTGAGTAAACTTGATACGGTCGGGGTTGATTCAACAGTTGGAATTAAATTTTTAAACCGAACTTTTTTAGAGAAACCTTATGTTGAACTGAAACAATTAAGTCAGCACCCGCTTCTTTTTGTTCCATCGGGATTTTTGAAAAGAGAGGTGCAAATTGATTCAACGGGGAAGTTTGTACGTATAAAGGAGAAAATCGCAGGCATTGACCGCCCAATTGAGCTTGTCATCCCGATTGAGAGATACATTCAACTTCGGCTTGAAGAGAGAAAAAGGAGTTCCTGGGTTGAGATTGCCCACAGATATGAAAAGCAAGAACAGCGTGATGATATTGAACGGCTTTTCAGCAATATAACGAACATTCAAATTCCGGTGCCTGCAAATCCGATATTAAGCATATTTGGACCCCCTGTGATAAACCTTCATATTTCGGGTGCGGTTGATATAACTGGGGCTTGGCGAAACGAGAAGACGGAGCAACTTATACTTTCACGACTTGGTAATGTGAGAAATGAACCTGATTTTTCGCAACAGGTCCAGATCAATGTCGGCGGGACGATAGGGGATAAACTTAACATAACAGCGGATTGGAACACGCAAAGGCAATTTGATTTTGAGAATCAGCTTAAAATTAAATACAAAGGATATGATGATGAGATAGTACAAAGCGTAGAAGCGGGTAATGTTTCACTTCAAACGCCATCTTCACTTATAGGGAGCAGTCAAGCTTTGTTCGGGATAAAGGCAAACTTTCAGGTTGGACCTTTAAAATTAACTACGATAGCAAGTCAGAAAAAAGGTGAATCGCAAGAGCGCATTTTAACCGGTGGAGCCCAGTCGCAAGAGACAAAAATTTTTATGTATCAATATTCCCAAAGCCATTACTTCATTGATGAGAAATACATCCCGACATATGAGCCATATTATCGAAACAGTCCACCAGTGAGAATAGCTCCGAGTTTACAGGTTAAGGATATAGAGGTTTGGGTTTCGCAACTTGAAAGACCCGAGCCCGGGCTTACGCGTTTTGTTGTGGCTGATATAAACTTGCCCCC
>JAPYWO010000196.1 GCA_028276305.1 Candidatus Thermokryptus sp. | reverse complement strand
TCACCGTAAAGTGAAAACACTGGTATACCTGTCTTTGTATCAACACCGTGAGAAATACTTTTGCCATCTGGGACCTCACCCCTTATGCCATGCTCAGGTCCGAAAAGGGCAACGATTTTAACTCCTTCAATTTCATTTAAAACATCAACTATGTGCCTACCGTCAGGTAAAATCCCAGTGTGATTTGTGACGATGCCTATCTTTTTACCTTTGATTAAATCAAGATGCTTTTCAATTAAAATTTCTGCGCCGATTTTAACTCGGCTTTGTTGAGAAAATGCTAAAGCAATGGCTATAAGGTTCAACACAATAAATTTTCTCATGTTTCATTTGCGATTAATTCATTTTGAGAGAAGAAAAAGGATATTTCTATTTTTGCATTTTCAACAGAATCAGAGCCGTGGACTATATTCTCTTGTTTGTTATCGGCATACAATCTACGGATAGTTCCTTCTTCAGCTTCTTTCGGGTCGGTTGCGCCTATCAACTTTCTGAAATCTTCAACTGCATTTTCCTTCTCAAGGACAAGCGCAACAATTTTGCCCGAACTCATAAAATTCACGAGATCGTTATAGAAATGCCTTTCGCGATGGACATAATAAAAAGCCCCGGCTTGTTCTGGCGTTAGCTTTAACATCTTCATAGCTACTATTTTAAATCCCGCAGATTCAATGTGTGATATCACCTTCCCAATTAAATTTTTCCTGACGCAATCGGGTTTCAAAATTGCCAGCGTTCTTTCCAAGTTTAACCTCCGAAATTTTGTTTTTAATTATCTTCCCTTTTTACTTGCTTTCTTCGGCTTTTTTGACTTTACAGTTTTCTTTCTTGACGATTTCACTTTAGCAGTGCCCATAACAAAAACTTTCCTTTTTGGTCTTTCACCGAGAACTTTTTTAACTGTCTCCCCTATAACAGCTGGATTTTCTATCACATGAATTCCTGCTTCGGACAATGCTTTCATCTTCTCTTGGGCAGTCCCTCTGCCACCTGAAATTATAGCCCCTGCGTGTCCCATCCTTCTTCCAGGCGGTGCCGTTCTCCCTGCGATAAATCCGAAAACGGGTTTGTCAACATAATTTTTAACAAATTCAGCTGCCTCTTCCTCCGCCGTTCCACCTATTTCACCTATCATCACAATTGCTTCTGTCTCGGGGTCATCATTGAAAAGCTTTATTATATCCGTGAACTTTGATCCGATCACCGGGTCTCCGCCTATCCCAACCGAAGTTGATTGCCCGAAACCCAATTCAGTTAATTGTTTTACCGCTTCATAAGTCAAAGTTCCACTTCTTGAAACAATACCGATCGTTCCTTCTTTATGAATAAACCCTGGCATTATCCCGACTTTCGCTTTTCCAGGGGAGATCACACCCGGGCAATTTGGTCCAATTAACCTTGAATTTGTGTGCTTTAGATATTCATAAACTTGGATCATATCTTTCGCTGGGATTCCCTCGGTTATGCAGACGATTAATTTAATTCCAGCATCTGCTGCTTCAATTATCGCATCTGGAGCAAACGGTGCTGGGACGAAAATTATTGATGTGTTCGCGCCTTCTTTTTCAACGGCTTCTCTAACAGTGTTAAATATCGGAATTTTTCCGTCAAACAAAGTTCCACCTTTGCCTGGGACAACGCCAGCAACGACATTCGTTCCATATTCAATCATTTGCCTTGTGTGAAATGAGCCCTCACCACCGGTTATACCTTGAACGACAAGGCGGGTGCTTTTGTCAACAAGTATTGCCATATTTCTGCCCTTTAAATTTATTTTTAAAGTCCTAATTTTTGCTCTAAGTTTTTCAGCTTGATTTTGAGCTCATAAATCTCATTTAATGTATCAAAATCAATAAATTTCAAGCTGTTGCTTATCTCGTGGAAACTACCTGAAAGCAAATTTTTCACCCTTTCTTCCTCAAATTTATCAGCAACTATGAAAATACGACTATTCCAAAGATCATAGGCGTGTTTTAACTTTGACAATGCCCGATATATATCTCCTCTAACATTTATTTCAAAAACATATGTGGGAACAGATTGTTTTACACGACGCCAGACGACATCCAACCTTCCAAGGTCAAATTTATACTCTTCCTCAGCGATATAATTCTGAAGTTTTCCTATTTGAATAAGTTTTTGCTTCATCTCCTCATGCAAAGGTTCTTCAGCTTCAGTTCCTTTCGCCCTTTCAAATTTAGAAATTAACTCTTCAGCCAGCGCTTTTTCCAACCGTCTGAAATTTACACCCGCTTTAAATCTAAGTATTTCAGAAGTTGCTTTTTCAAATTCCCATTTATCTTCAGGGAGACAATAAGAGATGTCAAACTCAAATCGCAACTTCCATATCGCCTTTCCTTTGTTAATTTCCTCAGACCACAAGGGTTTATCTTGCTTAAATTTAGTTTTAATATTTCCATAACCTATAACCCCAGCTATAGGTCTTGTAACATAAAATAAAACAACATCCCCTTCTTCCATTTCTGACCACAGTTTTTTCTGTCTATGGCTTAAACCCCAAATATTCCCATTGCGAAACGCATCTTCCCAATTTTTTCTGCTTCCAACCGCCAGCCAATAATTCATTAAACCTCACCAAAATTTCTTTCAATAAAATCAGAAACCCTTAAAATTGTCCCCTCATCAAATTGTTTGCCTATTATCTGCATCCCTATCGGCAAGCCCTTACTGTCAAACCCAGCGGGAACATTTATCGCTGGAACACCAGCGAGATTGACAGAGACAGTATAAATGTCGGAAAGATACATCTGAAGCGGGTCATCAACCTTTTCACCAAGCTTAAAAGCCGTAGTCGGAGATGTCGGTGTTATTATAACATCAACCTTTTCAAACGCCTTATCAAAATCCTCTTTTATCAAGCGCCTTACCTTCTGCGCCTTGCGATAATACGCCTCATAATACCCAGCCGATAAAACATATGTCCCAAGCATTATCCTCCTTTTAACCTCAGGTCCAAAACCCTCACTCCTTGATTTGACATACATCTCATATAAACTTTTCACACCTGAAGCCCTGTACCCGTATCTAGCCCCATCATAACGAGCAAGGTTTGAAGATGCCTCAGCTGTAACAAGAATGTAATATGTCGGGATATTATACTCCGTATGTGGGAGAGAGATTTTTTCAATTATAGCCCCATTCTCACTTAAAAAATCAATCCTTTTTTGAATTGCTTCCCTTACCTCATCATCAAGCCCTAAGGAAAAATACTCTTCCGGGACACCAACTCTCAAACCCTTCACATCCAAGCCAATGAAGCTTAAATAATCAGGGACTGGGACATCTGCACAAGTTGAATCATTTTCATCGTGCCCGGCTATAACCTGTAGGACAAGCGCTATGTCTCTCGTTGAATTTGCCAACGGACCTATCGTATCAAAAGACGAAGCAAAAGCCACAAGTCCAAACCTTGAAACCCTTCCATAAGTTGGTTTAAGCCCATAAACGCCACAAAACGAAGCCGGTTGCCTTATTGAACCACCCGTATCAGAGCCAAGAGCAGTCGTACAAAGCCCAACAGCAACCGCCACAGCACTCCCACCACTTGAACCCCCGGGAACTCGCGTCTCATCAAAAGGATTCAAAGTCGGACCAAAATAAGAATTTTCAGTTGAAGAACCCATCGCAAATTCATCAAGGTTCGTCTTACCAATTATTATAGCATCCTCTTTCAAAAGACGTTCAATAACCGTAGCATTGTATAGTGAAACAAAATTCTCAAGTATCTTTGAAGCACAAGTGCACCGTTCACCTTTAATACAAATGTTATCTTTAACTGCAATGACCATACCAGCAAGCTTTCCAGCGTTGCCTTCATTTAGCTTCTTATCAACTTCAATCGCTCTCTCAATCGCTTTATTTTCAAAAACACTTATAAAAGCATTCAACCTTTCATAACTTTTTATCCTCTCCAAATAACTCTTAACAATGGATTCACAGGTGAATTTCCCCGATTGAAGACCTTCCCTTATATCATCGTAGGTCAAAACATCAAATTTCTTTTTCGTCATTTCCTCTTTGATTTTGTTTTCGCCCTTCCCGAAACTTTCCTTGTCGTCCTTGCTTTCTTTGACTTCCTTTGCGATTTATCCTTCCGAAC
>JAPYWO010000197.1 GCA_028276305.1 Candidatus Thermokryptus sp. | reverse complement strand
CCTGGAAAATTTTAAATTCGGATTTTTCACTTTCGGATTGGATTGTTTTCTTTATCTTCGCGATGATTTCTGTTTTAATCCCGTATTTTTTCTATTTCACGGGATTAAAGTTCATTCAACCGTCATCCGCTATAATCACAAGTACGCTTGAGCCCGTTGTAGCGATAATTTCCGCTTGGGTCATAGTTGAAGAAAAATTATCCTTGATTCAATTGATCGGCGCGATTTTCGTCATTTCAGCGGTCGCTTTGTTACAAATTAAAAGGGATGAAACTTGAGAACTGAGCGAAGAATTGAAAGGATAAAATATGTCCTATCGCATAGGCAAGATGATTTGACTGTTGTTGTTGAGAACATTCACGACCCTCACAATGTGAGCGCAATTATAAGGACTTGCGATGCGGTTGGCGTCTTTATGATAAATCTTGTCTATACGATTGAACAATTTCCCGACATAGGTAAGAAGTCAAGCGCTGGGACGATGAAATGGGTTTACAGAAGAAATTTTAAAAGCATTGACGATTGTTATAATACTTTGAGAGCTGAAGGATTTAAAATTTATGCGACGAAGCTCGTTGAAGGTTCAAAATCACTTTATGAACTTGATCTCACTCAAAAGGTTGCTTTCGTTTTCGGAAATGAACATCGTGGCGTCTCTGATGAAGCAAGCGAGAAAGCGGATGGAATTTTCATGATCCCGATGTTTGGAATGGTTCAAAGTTTGAATGTTTCAGTTGCCTGTGCAGTGACTTTGTATGAAGCATTAAGACAGAGGTTAATTTCGGGACATTACGATAGGGTTAAATTAAGTCCCGAGCTTTTTGATAAAGTTTTTCTTGAATGGCTTGAAAAATAAATTGGAAACTTTAAATGTTGATTGACACACACGCTCATATTTATTGGGACAGTTACGACTCCGATCGCGATGAAGTTTTGAAAAGGGCACTTGATGCAGGAGTTAAATACATAATTTGCCCTGGCACAGATCTTGAAACAAGTGTTAAAGCGATTGAGCTTGCCGAAAAATATGACTTCGTTTACGCTGGTGTCGGTTTTCATCCTCACGATGCATCAAAAGCGGATGAGAAGTCGCTTGAAAAGATAGAAGAGTTAAGCTATCATCCAAAGGTTGTCGCTATCGGGGAAATTGGGCTTGATTTTCATTATAATTTTTCACCAAAAGAAGTTCAAATTGATGTTTTCAGGAAACAAATCAAGATAGCGAAAAGGCGAAATTTACCGGTGATAATTCATAACAGGGAATCGCATAAAGAGATTTTTGAAGTTCTTGAGTCAGAGATTGATGATAAATGGACTGGATTTGGGAAGTTGGCTGATGGGAAGCTTCCACCGCCTCGGGGCGTTTTCCATACTTACAGTGGTAGTGTACGGGATGCTTGGAGGGCTATAAATCTTGGATTTTACATTTCAATATCTGGCGTTGTGACTTTTAAAAATGCTGGCGATGTCGTTAAAGTCGTCAGGGAAATTCAACCTGAACATTTACTTGTTGAAACTGATTCTCCTTTTTTGGCACCTCAACCGTTTCGCGGTAGGAGAAATGAACCAATGTATGTGAAGTTTGTAGCCGAGAAGATAGCACAGATCCAAGGTTTTACGCTTGAAGATATTGAAAGAACGACAAGTTTCAATGTGTATCGTCTTTTCAGAATTGGAGAGAAACCCGAGCCGAAGATAGTATATAAAATCAAGAACTCGCTTTATCTTAATTTGACTTTGAGATGTAACGCTGATTGCATTTTCTGTGACAGAAAAGGGGAGGCGATAGTCAAGGGCTATTCACTCAAAATAGATCGTGAACCGAGCGCAGAAGAATTGATTAAAGAGATAGGCGATCCGAGCAAATATGATGAGGTTGTTTTTGTCGGTTACGGTGAGCCCACAATACGACTTGATGTTATAAAGGAAGTGGCAAGATATGTGAAAGAACACGGCGGAAGGACACGCCTTGATACAGATGGTCACGGAAATGTGATAAACAAGAGGAATATAGTTCCTGAACTTGTCGGTTTGATTGATTCGGTATCAATAAGTTTAAACTCAATGGACCCAGTTGAATATGGTCGCCTGATGAATATAGATGGTGAAAGATATTACAAAGCGATGATTGATTTTGCGAAGGAGTGTAAAAAGTATGGAATTGACACAACGATGACGATTGTTGGAGTGGACGGCATTGATGTTGAAAGGCATAGGAAATTCGTTGAGGAAGAAATCGGTGTAAAATTTAGATTTAGACCTTTGTTTTAATATGACCAGCATTTTTGACATACTTGGACCAGTGATGATAGGACCTTCAAGCTCTCACACAGCTGGAGCAGCAAAGCTTGGTCTTGTAGCAAGACAGTTGCTCGGGGCTGAACCTGTCAAGGCGGAGATAACTCTTTACAATTCGTTTGCGAGGACTTATAAAGGGCACGGGACAGATAGAGCTATAGTTGGTGGAATCCTTGGGATGAAACCTGACGATGAGAGATTGAGAAATTCTCTTGAGATAGCGAAGGAGAATGGTTTAAGGTATGAGTTCAAACTCATAATGAAAGCGCCCAAGCTACATCCAAACTCAGCAAGGATAAAACTTTTTGATAAAGATGGGAATAAAATTGAAATGGTCGGTTCTTCACTCGGGGGCGGAAGAATTGAGGTGGTTGAAATTGAAGGATTCAAAGTTAGTTTTTCTGTCATGACTCATACAATCGTGATAATTGCTGATGACATCCCCGGGAGCATTGCGCATATAAGCGGAGCCATTGCCGAGAAAAATATAAACATTGCAAATATGTTTGTTTCAAGGGAAGAAAAACTCGCAAACATGGTCATTGAAGTTGATCAGGAAGTCCCAAACGAAGTTCTTCAAAAAATTTCCTCTTTCAGTTGGGTTCATTATGTACGGCTTGTTGAACCGATAGTTTAAAACAAAACTTTGGTTAGGTCATGGAGATAAATACATTTGAAGATATTTTAAGGTATTGTCGTCAGCTGAACGCCACAATTCCAGAGGTTATGATTGAGTACGAGATTAAGAAGACGGGTAAAACGAGGGAACAGGTTATTGATGGGTTAAGGAAAATTTTGCATGTCATGCTTGAATCAGTGGAAAATGGTTTAACGCGAGATGTCAAATCACCGAGCGGTATGTTGAATAATTACGCTAAAAAGGTTTTTAACGCTGGGATAAATGTTTTAACTGTTAACTTTAAAAAGGCGATAGCCAGAGCTATGGCTGTTAGTGAGGTGAACGCTTGTATGGGAAGGATTGCAGCTGCTCCAACGGCTGGTTCATCCGGGATTATGCCTGCCGTTATAAGCACGATGATGGAAGAACACGGTATAAATGAAGATAAAGCGATTGAAGGTTTACTCGTTGCCTCTGCCATAGGGCTTTTGATAGTTAAAAATGCCTCTGTCGCTGGCTCAGAAGCTGGATGTATGGGTGAAACAGGAAGCGCAGCTGCGATGGGAGCTTCAGCCATAGTTTATCTTCTCGGTGGAAGCAACAAACAGATAGAAAGCGCATCTTGTTTCGCAATTCAAAGTGCGATGGGTCTTGTATGTGACCCGATAGCGGGGCTTGTTGAGATTCCCTGTATATTCAGAAACGCGGTTGGCGTAGCAAACGCCTTCACCTCAGCTCAAATAGCTCTGGCCGGCGTTGAATCAGTTGTACCACTTGATGAAGTTATACTTGCTATGAATGAGGTCGCTGAACTTATGTCGCCAAAGCTTAAAGAAACAGCACAGGGAGGTCTCGCTAACACCAAAACCGCAAGGGAAATACAAAGAAGGTTTCTATATCAAATTGACATAGGGAAGTAATGACCTTTTTAAATCCGACTTTCCTGTTCGCACTTTTAGCCTCTGCGATACCAATTTTGATTCACCTGTTGAACCTGAGAAGATTAAAGACAGTTGAGTTTAGCTCGGTTAAGTTTTTAAAAGAACTTCAACTTTCAAGGATAAGATCGTTAAAGATAAAGCAGTTAATCCTCCTGATGCTTCGTGTGTTGGGGATTGTTTTCCTTGTCCTTGCTTTCGCAAGACCTGTGATTAAGGGTTATCTCTTCAAGCCGATACTTTCGGGACAGGCAAGAAGTAGCGT
>JAPYWO010000195.1 GCA_028276305.1 Candidatus Thermokryptus sp. | reverse complement strand
TTTGTTCCATCAAACTTTGCAAGCCCTCTATTAGTTGTTCCAATCCATTTGTTCCCCTGTGCATCTATGGCTATTGTCCTAACATAGTTATCAGGCAAACCCGAATTTGAAGTGTTATAAACAGTCCAATTCACTCCATCAAACTTTGCAAGACCTCCACCCAAAGTCCCAATCCATTTGTTTCCCTGCCCATCTATAGATATCACATAAACACTGTTATAAGGTAAATTTGAATTTGAAGTATTATAAACAGTCCAATTCACCCCATCAAACTTTACTAATCCTCCATAAAGCGTTCCAATCCATTTATTACCCTGCCCATCTATGACTATTTCATAAACATAGTTATCAGGCAATCCAGAATTTGATGTGTTATAAACAGTCCAATTCACTCCATCAAACTTCGCAAGCCCTCCACTAAAGGTTCCAATCCATTTGTTCCCCTGTCTATCTATAGCGATTACGCTAACAGTATTCCAAGGCAATCCAGAATTTGATGTGTTATAAACAGTCCAATTCACCCCATCAAACTTTGCAAGCCCTCCCCCCACAGTTCCAATCCATTTGTTCCCTTGTCCATCTATAGCTATTGACCAAACAATGTTAGAAGGCAAGCCAGAATTTGATGTTTTATAAACAGTCCAATTCACCCCATCAAACTTTGCAAGACCGCCACTAGCGGTTGCAATCCACTTGTTACCAAAGTTATCTAAAATTATTCTCCAAATTGTATCTGAAGGCAGACCTGAATTTGATTTTTTATAAACAGTCCAATTTATATCATCAAATTTTGCAAGTCCACCACCCCAGGTTCCAATCCATTTATTATCCAGTGTATCTATAACTATTGTACGAACTTCGTTGTGGGGTAATCCTGAATTTGAAGTGTTATAAACCGTCCAATTTATACCATCAAACTTCGCAAGACCTCTTTTTGATCCAATCCATATATTACCTCTCTTGTCAATTGCTATGGCAGAAATAGTGTCTGAAGGTAATTTAGAATTTGCATTATATACTACCCATTCTTTAGTTTGAGAAAATGAAAAGTTTAAAATGAAAATAATCAATAAGAAAACCAAGCAAATCAGTTTCAATCGAAAAAATTTCTTTTGACTAAACATATTTACCTCCCTAAACTTTTTTAAAACTTAAAAGAGATGTAAAATTTTAAAGTTTCTTTTTCTGGGAAGATAAGCATTGAAACATCTTTTGATTTGACCTCCTGTAAAATTTCCTCATAACTTACACCCTTCAAAAGGAAATATGTCCCAAGGACTGCAAAACCAGCTGAGACACCAATTGCTATGTTTCTTTTCGTTATCGCATCGTTATACTTGTCCTTGTAATTTTTTATATCCGACAAAAGCCGTGAACTCATATACTTTTCATAATAATCATTTGCTTTTTGATTCAAGTTAAAGGCATAGACCCCGGCAACGGCGGATAAAACATAATTTGTAATCATCAAGTTTTTCTTTACAGAAACCCTCTGCTTGTAAATCCTCATAGCAATCCTTTCGGGTCTCTCCTTCAAAACGATATTTTTGACTATTTCTCCCTCATTTGTAACATTGATTGTGAACTCCTCCGTTTTATATTCAGGCATACTTATCGTAATTTTATGCTCACCGTAGGAAAGTTCCGTAATCAATGGCGATTTACCAACAGCTGAACCATTTATATTGACAAATGCACCTGTTGGGTCAGTGTTCAACTTCAAAATACCTTTTATCGGTTCAAGCTTAACTTTCAATTCCACTGGTTTATCCAAAACAGGGATTTCAGCCCTGTATCTTTTGTAACCCTCTCTTTCAACCATCACAGTTCTCGTTCTACGGACTGGAGTTTCTATCCTTGCGGTGCCTTTCCCGTAATAAGAACCGTCAATGAAGATATTTGCATCCGGCAGTCCCTCAACATTTACAACAAAATCAACGACATTTTTAACAAGCTCAAAATTAACGACATATTCAATTGAAGAATTTATATTTACATTCTTTTCAACGCTTGCATATTTTTCCTTTGAGGCGCTTATAACATAATTTCCAAAGGGAAGATTCACTCTAACTTCATTCCCAACCATCTTCATCACACTTACATTTCCAGAGACCTTATCTTTTATCATGATATTAACATCCGGGACATTTGACTTGATCAAAACGGAAGCCAAAAGCTTTTCAAGGTTGATTCTTATCGTTGTATCAGCGTATGCGTAAATTTTCTCACTTCTTTCACCATATCCCTGTTTCCTTAATAGGACGGTATGTTCCCCCTTGCGAACTTTAAAATAAGATGGTGTTGTCCCGACCCTGAATCCGTCAATATATACATCGGCAGAACCTGGATCGCTTGTTATGTAAATTGAAACAGAGACCGGCTCAAGTCGGTAATGGAATGTATTATCAAATCCCTCACCTACTTCAATAATTTTTGAGACCGGTTCATATTCCCCTCTTGATATTTCAAGTAGATAGCTTCCACTTTGAAGTCGCAAGTTAAGAGGTGTTTTCCCGTATGTTTGTCCATTTATCTTGACATCTGCCCCAGATGGTTCAGATGTAATTGAAACATTGAACATCTTCATAACCGCACCAGCTGGTATAAAAACGAAATCGCCTCCCATATCACCTGCAAGAATTCCATATTCAGGTGTTTGAGACCTGTTTGATTCAGCGGTCACACGAGGAGCGACATATTCATTCAATTCACCACTTGTTATTATCCCATCCCCATTTAAATCAGCAGTTCTATTTTTCAGACCATCAATCAGGTAATATGTGAAAACGCTATGACCCCCAGGTCCTGTATCCAATACGGTTTGGTCTCTCCCTCCAGCGGTAAGAGCTTTCCTTGCCCTTCTCGTTGATATGACCTCAAGATAATCAAGTGCGGATGGTGAAAGTGGTTGTGCCCTTGCAAATATCAACCCGCCGTAGCAAGCATCCATTATGAAAAACAAATGTTTCGCTTTTATCAACTGGCTTATCTCGTTTAGTTGGTCGGTTGAAATTGCGCTTGTTATCAACTCATCTTGAGAGCCGTCAACAGGGAGTATATAACCTTTTTCCCTTCCATCAGGAAGTGGAACGGTGATACCATGCCCTGCGAAAAAAACAAGAACCCTATCTTCTTTATCCGCAACAGAGCGAAGTTTATCAAATGCCTTCATTATGTTCTCCTTAGTTGCTTCCCTGTTAATTAATTTTACGATGTTTTCCCGTTTGAAGCCGTAGTAATTTAAAAGGACTTCGGTAAATTCCTCTGCGTCTCTGACTGCATATTTAAGTTTTGGCGCCCTTATGTAATCGTTTATGCCGATAACAACAGCCCAGGAATTCTTATAAAACGACTGAAAATTTGCCCTTCCACTTTCCCTTAAACCAATCCCCCTTTCCTGTGAGAAACAAATTGAAATTAAAAGCAAGACAAGTGAAAATATCTTTATTGACCTCATGGCTTAAACCCTCCCCTTTATTTTACATTTACAATAGCAATTTTTGTTTGTTGTGTTGTTATTTGATTACCGTTGTAGTCCATAATGTTAACATCTTTAAATTCAAGCGAATGCATCCCGGGGTATAATGCTTTAAATCTCAAAACGACTATGTCACCGCTACCGTTTAGATAAGGCGGGTCTGTGGGAAGAGATGATGAAGAGAGCATAACCCCGGTTGTTATTTCAACTTCGCCTTTATTATTTGCCTCGTCTATCACTTTTTGAACCCCAAAGTCAGGGACTACAACCTGGTCAAGCCGATTATCCTGCGGGAATCTCCCCTTCTGAAGCGTGACAAATCTCAAAGCGCTGTTATCAAACTTAACCTTGAAGCTACCGCTTTTGAAACCTTGAACATCTTCAAGCCATACCTCAATGTTAAATTCGTTCCCGGTTAAAACATCGTTTTTAAGCTTGAAAAATTTCAATGTCGGACCCTTTATCCCATCAACTTTAAACGAGCGTTTTATCTCTGCGATCTCGGGTCTATCTTCGTATCTGGTTTGAAGTTTAAAGACATATGTCAGGTCGTCAAGATTGTCAAATGTGACTGACTTTGACTTTGACCAGAGAGTCCAGTATTGATAGACAATAGAGTCGTTGCCTTTATATCCGACGAGAGAATATCTGAATAAAT
>JAPYWO010000193.1 GCA_028276305.1 Candidatus Thermokryptus sp. | reverse complement strand
CCAATTCTAACTTTCCTTTGTCCTCTCTTCGGTTTCTCAGGCTGTGTTTGCTCCTGTTGTCCTTGCTGTTCCTGTTGTTCTTGAATTCTCTCCTCGCTCATCAAGCAACCTTACTTTTTGTTTTCTCTCTTTCAATTTCTCTCTCCCTTAAAATTGTCTTCATCCTCGCTATATCTTTGCGTATCATCTTAAAGCGATGTGGTTTCTCAAGCTGACCCAACGCTTTCTGAAACCTCAAATTAAAAAGTTCTTCTTCCAACTCCTTTATCCTTTGCTTTATTTCCTCATCGGAAAGTTGTCTTATTTCACTTGGTTTCATCTCAACGCTATAAAATTTTATTTTTAACCGCCTACTTCCGTTCTCGCAACAAACTTCGTCTTTATAGGCAACTTATCAGCTGCGAGTTTCAATGCTTCTTCAGCTACATCCCTGCTAACTCCACCTATTTCAAACATTATCCTGCCTGGTTTCACCACGGCAACCCAACCTTCAACATTTCCTTTTCCCTTTCCCATACGTGTCTCGGCTGGTTTCTTTGTGTATGGTTTATCTGGGAAAATTCTAATCCAAATTTTCCCGCCTCTTTTTAATGTCCTTGAAATTGCAACACGAGCTGCTTCTATCTGCTTATTTGTGATCCAAGCTGGCTCAAGCGCCTTCAAACCGTAATCTCCGAAAGCAAGGGTTGAAGCCCGATACGATTTACCCTTCAAACGACCTCTCTGCTGTTTCCTATATTTAGTCCTGCTTGGCATTAACATAACTTTAAAACCTCACAAATTAATTTTAACGAAGTTGAACTCTCTTTCCTAAAACCTCTCCCTTGAAAATCCAAACCTTAACGCCAATTTTTCCATAAATTGTCAGCGCTTCTGCAATTGCAAAATCAATGTCCGCCCTTATCGTATGCAATGGAACCCTCCCTTCGAGATACCATTCGCTCCTTGCAATTTCAGCCCCAGCCAACCTTCCCGAACACATCACCTTAATTCCCTGTGCTCCCATCCTCATAGCAGCTGTAACTGCTGCTTTCATCGCCCTCCTATAAGAAACCCTGTTTTCAATTTGAGTTGCTATCGCCTCAGCCACAAGGTAAGCATCAAGTTCGGGACGCTTAATCTCAACAACTTCAATTTTAACTTCCTTTTTGGTCAAATGCTTCAACTCCGCTTGCAATTCGTCTATATCTTTTCCACCCTTACCTATAACCATTCCCGGTCTTGAAGTATGAACCTTGATCTCAATCTGCCTTGTCTTCCTATCAATTATAATTCTTGAAACACCGCTTCTTTTGAGACGGGTCCTCAAGTAATTCTGAATCATTATATCCTCTTGAAGCTTTTCAGCGAAGTTCTTATCGTCAAACCAATGAGCATCCCAATCCCTTATAATTCCAAGCCGAAAACCTATTGGGTGTGTTTTCTGTCCCAAGACGCCTCCACCTTGCTACTTTGTTTTTGATTTGTTCTTTTCTTTTTCGGATTTTTCAGCAACAACTATAGTTAAATGATTGCTTCTTCTTCTGATAATATAAGCCCTCCCAAATGGAGCTGGCAAAATCCTCTTCAACATTGGTCCAGGGTCAACATATGCTGCTTTAACATAAAGGTCCGATAGATCAACTCTCCTTTCTGTCTCCTTGTTCATAAAATTCGCAACTGCAGAGCGCAAAACTTTCTCCGCGATTTTAGCTGCGCGCTTTGGAGTGTAATGCAAAATGTTCAATGCCTCGTCAACCGACTTGCCTCGTATAAGGTCAATCACAACTCTCATCTTTCTTGGAGAAGATGGTATGTACCTTGCCACTGCCTTCGCTTCCATTTCAATGTCCGAATTTACTTTTTCATTTTACTTGCTTTTTCCGCCTTTGTCCCAGGATGACCTCTAAAAGTTCGCGTTGGAGCAAACTCACCGAGTTTATGTCCAACCATATTTTCGGTTATATAAACTGGAATAAATTGTTTCCCATTGTGAACCGCAAATGTAAAGCCAACAAATTCCGGGATTATGGTGCAATCACGCGCCCAGGTCTTTATAACTTTCTTCTGACCTGTCTTTAACATCTCTTGAACTTTCTTTAAAAGCTTCTTATCAACATAAGGACCTTTTTTAAGCGAGCGAGCCATATTCTAAAATTCGGTTTATTTTTTCTTTCTCCTTGCGACAATATATTTATCCGACGGCTTGTTCTTCTTTCTTGTTTTCTTTCCCTTCGTATGCCAACCCCAAGGTGAAACTGGATGCGGATTCCCTTGTGGCGCTTTACCTTCACCACCTCCATGAGGATGATCAACCGGGTTCATCGCAACACCACGAACATAAGGTCTTCGCCCAAGCCAACGAGCCCTACCAGCTTTACCTATTGTTATATTCTCATGGTCAAGGTTTCCAACTATACCTATCGTCGCATAACAATTCAAATGAATTTTTCTTAATTCACCCGATGGCAAACGCAACAAAGCATAATCTCCTTCCTTTGCCATAACTTGCGCATATGTGCCCGCACTTCTCGCTATCTGCCCACCTTTACCGGGACGAAGTTCAACATTGTGAACAAACTCACCCACAGGTATATTTCTCAACGGAAGTGCATTACCGACTTTTATCTCGGCATCCGGTCCAGACATTACCATGTCCCCAACCTTCAAGCCATCCGGTGCAATTATATATCTTTTCTCCCCATCAACATAATGCAGAAGCGCAATCCTTGCACTTCTATTCGGATCATACTCTATAGCCGCAACCTTCGCCGGTATCCCAATTTTATCCCTTTTGAAATCAATTATCCTGTACATCCTCTTATGACCACCGCCACGATGCCTTACTGTAATTCTTCCTTGATTGTTTCTCCCTGCGTGCTTCTTTAAAGGGACAACAAGCGATTTCTCTGGCTCGGTCTTTGTTATCTCAGAAAAATCCGAAACAGTGTAAAACCTTCTTCCCGGAGTTATTGGCTTAAATGATTTTACCGGCATTCTAATAGCTCCTCAATTTTTTAAATGTTCTCAAATATATCAATTTTATATCCTGGCTCAAGCACAACAATTGCCTTCTTCCAATCCCTGCGCTTTCCCTCAAATCTCCCTCGCCTTGATAACATAAACTTCCTTTTCCCCTTAACGATCATAGTACGAACCTTCTTAACCTTAACATTGAACCTCGCTTCAACCTCTTTCTTTATCTCAATCTTATTAGCGTCCATCGCAACTTCAAATACATACTGATTGTTCTCCCTCAAAATCGTTGATTTCTCCGTAACTATAGGTCTAATTAAAACACTTGGCATTTTCTCTCAAAAATTAATTTTCATTCGGTAAATGTACTTTGCAAAACATCAACGGCGCTTTTTTGAATCAAGATCATTTGATTGTTCAAAATATCATATGTTGATGCCTTGTATGCTTCAAGGATATTAAGCCCAGGGATATTTCTCCCGGACTTGTAAACATTAACATCCGTCTTCGCTGTCAAAAGCAAAACCTTTTTATTCAAAAGGTTGAACGCCTTTAAAATCTCAACCATTTGTTTCGTTTTTGGCTGTTCAAAAGTAAAGTCCTCTACAACTATAATTTGTTCATCTTTGAGCTTATACGATAGAGCCGATTTTCGTGCAAGTTGCTTAACTTTCTTCGGCAAATCCAGTGAGTAATCCCTTGGAACGGGTCCGAAAACAGTTCCACCTCCAACCCACAAAGGCGATCTTATTGAACCAGCTCTTGCTCTACCTGTGTGCTTCTGTGGCCATGGTTTCCTGCCACCGCCTCTGACTTCACCTCTCGTTTTCGTTTTATGTGTACCTTGCCTTTGATTAGCAAGATATGCCTTGACAGCAAGATATATCGCATGGTCATTTGGCTTTATCTCAAAAATATCGGGTCTCAATTCAACAAATTCACCCGTTCTCGTTCCGTCAATTTTATAAACCTCAAGCTTCATCTCAATTTTTCACTTACTTTTTAAGTTAACTTAACTACCTTGACATAACTATTCTTCGCTCCCGGGACAGAGCCCTTAACAACAAGCAAATTCGCATCCGGTATCACCTCAACAACTTCAAGATTTCTCACCGTGACTTGCTCGTCTCCCATATGCCCTGCCATTCTTTGACCTTTAAATGTATGTGACGGGAAAGAGCTTGAACCAACCGAACCAGGAGC
>JAPYWO010000194.1 GCA_028276305.1 Candidatus Thermokryptus sp. | reverse complement strand
TGGTTTGTAGCTTATTGTCTTGAATTGGGGGTAGTGAGTCAAGAAAAACTATTGAGGAGGCAAAGAAAAACCTCAGAGAGATAGTAGAGTTACTTCGCCTAAAGAACCTCCTTTAGTGACTCAAAAAATCGTCACAATTGTCCCTCTGCGTAAAGAATTGATTCCAGGCGCTTTAAAGGGGGTTTTAAAATTGGCTCAAGTGGGCGAAAAAATAAACTAACTTTAAGGAGGAAAAATTTATGTGTGAAGAAAATTTTAAAACAAAGGCAAATCTCGTTTTCCTTTTTCAAATTTTCTCTATCATCCTACTTTTCAACCTTTCGCAATCTCAAACTCTCGGAACAGAATTTCCAATTGAAACGGGTCAGGACTCAACTTTTGCAACTGGTTTTGCTGAGGATAATTCTAAATATGCTATTGTGATGAGAAGAGAAAGAGGAAGCGGGGCTGAAATTGTAGTTCAATTTCATTCAAAGATTGACCACTCGCTTGTGGGCAATCCGTTAGTTTTAGGAACGACATCTATACCTAAGGAAAATTTTGACGAAGCGTTGCCACAAATTGCGTTTGATGGGAATCGTTTTTTGGTCGTTTGGACAAACGGAGAAAATGGAGGCATCAAATATCGTTTCATTGATGCTCAAACATTTGCTTTAAGTGGTTTATATTCCGACGCAACTTTGCCTTGTTATTTGGCGGGGATAAATATCTTGCATTACAATTCCAATCTTAACAAGTATTTTCTCGTGTCCGAGATTCGCTCCACATCCGGTTATTATTTGATTTATAACTTCATCCGTCCAGATGGTTATCTTGAAAATTCAAACCAAGTTTCAGGTATTCCCTGCCGGAAAGAATACTCGGTTGCGTATGGCAATTCAAAATATCTCGTTTCTTTTGTTAAGGAGTCGGGGGATTACGACCTAGAGGTTTATGGGCAATTTATGAGTGAGAATGGTTCGCTCATCGGCTCAACTTTCTTGATAGACGGAAGCCCAGAGCCCAGCGATGATCCAGTGTATGTAACTTATGATGGGAGTAAATTTATTTGCCTCTTTCCAGATGAAGAGTCAACGGGTTGGAAAGTTTATGCAAGGATAATTCAATCTGACGGAACTGTTCAGCAAGGGCGTTATTTAATCTCAGAGAACGGCTGGCTGTTGCCATTTGCAATCCTTGGAGAGAATAAAGTTTTAGTCACAACTACAAAAGTTAGTATCAATCCGGATTCCTGCTTTGTGCTTGGGAGATTTTTTGATTTGTCTTTGAATCCGCTTGGCAGTGAATTCACCGTTTTCAGACAGTTGAGCGGTAAGATTCCAATTGGTGGTGTTGGGGCATATGTAAACGGAAAATTTTATGTCTACACAACCAGGGTAAATTTAGGATTCACGAATCAGGGCAAGATGTATATTGTAAATGGCGACATATACGGTTTTTCTATTTCGTATGTGACAGGAGTTGAAAATGCGGAAGATGTACCGAGAACTTTCACTTTAAAGCAGAACTATCCTAATCCGTTTAACCCGACGACAACGATTGAGTTTGAAATACCTGAAAGGGTGAATGTAAAGTTAATTGTTTATGATATTTTAGCTCGTGAAATTTCAACGCTTGTTGATAAAGAGCTTGAACCAGGGAAGTACAAAGTTGATTTTGACGCAAAAAACTTGCCGAGTGGTGTGTATTTTTATCGCCTTGAAGCAGGAAAATTCGCAAGTGCGAAAAAGATGGTGCTTGTAAGATAACGGGATTTGAAAATTTTGGATTTTTTCCCGCTGGAACTTGTTGAATGAGATTGAACGGATTGAGGGGTAAGAATGGGGTTAATACTTGACTTTCAAGTTTTTATTTATTATATTTACTTTGCAATACAAAGTAGTTTGCAAAGCAAATAAAAGGTGATGAAAATGGAGAAGGATTTAAATCAAACTCAGGAGACACTCATTCAGATAACTGAGGCATTCAAAAGGACAAGGCAAATGCTGGCAAGGAGAAGGACTGGCGATTATTTGATTCTGTGGGGAGTTCTTGTTTCGCTCGGTTACGCCTTAAGTCAATTTTTTAAGGGAGAAGAAAGTTTGAATTGGTTTTGGCTTTCGCTTGGTGGAATAGGATGGGTTGGGACAATTTTGATAACGATAAGACAAATCAAAATGACGAAGGGAAAAGTTTATTTTCCAGAAGGTATGTATATAGGCATTATTTGGATTTCGCTGGTGATTTATTCGTTGATTTGGTTTTTCATTATCAACAGAGAAAGCGCTGGATTGAGTGGAATTGGTGTTTCTCTTTTATGGTTGAATTTTATGATGTACGGTTACATTTTGATGGGAATTTTTCTCGGGAAGGAAATGGCTTTTTTGGGAATTTTCGTGACGCTATCGTCAATAATTTGTGGTTTATATCTTCGTGAGTATTTCAATTATGCAATGGCTTTGATTTTTCTTATTGCTTTTGGTGGTGGCGGAATTCTTATCAATAGGAGGTGGGGGAGATGAAAGGGGAACTTGATGAGATGATCCATCAGCCGACAAGGACTAAGATAATGGTTTCACTTTACACGCTCGGTGAGGGTGAGGAAATTGAATTCACAACTTTAAGGGATTTGCTCGGGCTTTCGGATGGGAATTTGTCTTCGCATTTGAGCAAACTTGAAGAAGCTGGCTATGTTAAAGTTAGAAAGACATTTGAAGGAAAGAAACCGAAGACATATATCTCCTTGACCGCGAAAGGGAGAAAGGCATTTGAAAATTACATCTCGGTTTTAAAAAAGATGTTGGAGGGCGAAAAATTTTAAAATTAAAATTCGGAGGTTGAAAATGCGCAATCTTTTATTTTCAATCGCGCTTATAGTCGTTGTATTTTCCTTTTTGAGTTCTCAAAATGTCAATTCATCGGGTAGATTTTTTGGTGGAGGTGGATATTTTAGCTTTGGGGTAAGTTTTTTAAGCTTGGACAAATTGAACCAGGTTTTGGGCGATAATAATCGTGCGCAGTTTCAAAGTTCGTTTTTAAACATCGGCGGTGGTGGTTATAGCGTGTTGAGTAAAGTAATGATTGGAGGAGAGGGGTTTGGGATTTTGAGTCAAAAAAGGGATAAAGAAAATTTTAGAAGTGTTTTATCCGGTGGGTATGGATTTTTTAATTTGGGATACATAATTTATGATGGTGAGAAGTTAAGGTTTTATCCGATGGTTGGGATTGGCGGTGGTGGCTTGAATTTGAAAATTTTTGAAATGGCAGAGGTGGATTTTAAAGACGCGGTTAAAAATCCAAAGAAAATTTTTGATGCTTCTTTTTCATCGTTATCGGTGAAATCGGAACTCGGAGTTGAATACAAAATCGGTAGAAGGTATGGTGGTTGGATGCTCGGTTTAAAGGTTGGATATGTTTTTTCGCCTGTGGTTGGCGATTGGAAATTGGGTGATGAAGTTGTATTGCGCAATGGACCGGGGGTTGGAATCAACGGATTTTATTTAAGGTTGAATTTTGGAGGGTATGGTGGTGGGATTAGAAGGTGAAAAATTTTTGTGTGATGTAACAAAATTTTTGTTTAGGCGTCTAAAAAGGTGTAAGTTAGTTAAAAAATAAAATTTGGGTGAAAGGTATGCGTAAGTTGTTTTTCTTTTTGATTTTATTTTTCGGGATTTCATTCTCGCAAGGGAAAAAGGTTTTAACCCTTAACGATTGCGTCAAAATAGCTTTGGAAAATAACACGGCGATAAAGCAAGCGGAGTATTCCGCTCAATCTCAATCTGCGAGCGTTATGCAGGCATACGGCATATTTCTTCCAAATTTAAATTTGAACGGGAATTGGAACAGGACACGAAGGGAATCGGATTTGACATTCATCCCAGGGCTTGGAACTGTTCCTTTCAGGACATCGCAGACATTGAATTCTTTTTCAACCACGGTTAGCACAAGCATTTTGCTTTTCAATGGGTTTGCGAATTTTGCTTCTCTAAATAGGGCAAGGTCAAGTTATCTTTCGGCTGATTATAATTTGAAAAGGACGATGCAGACGGTGATTTTTCAGACACAGCAACTGTATCTTAATGTTTTGAGGAATAAACAGTTGTTAAAAGTTGCGCAGGACAATTTGAAAAGGAGTCAAAGACAGCTTGAGAGGATATTAGAAGCGAATCGCGTTGGTTC
>JAPYWO010000192.1 GCA_028276305.1 Candidatus Thermokryptus sp. | reverse complement strand
CAAGATTTCTCCATACGATTGTCCTGTTTTCAAAATTTGCTTCAATTAAAATTTTCCCGCCAAGCGATGGGTTTGAAACCATACCGAGTTCCCTTATCCTCCAACCGCGGACGCTTGCGCTCCCACCTGCAAAAAAACGCCTGTTTATGGGTATTGAACTCAATTCAAACTCTTTAGTTGACTTTAGAAAGTACTCATTGGCAAAACCTAACTTAAATTTAAATCCGAAAACTGAATTATTCAAACTAAAAAAGCGCCTGTAAAAAAAGGTAAGTTTGTAGTACTGCGAGAACGGCTGAACTTTAAATCCAACTTGTGCGAATAAAAATGGGAAAAACCCGCCTTCTTCAACGGAGACAAGATAGGAATACCCTGACCTCGGGTAAAGTAAATCATCCACCTTGTCAAGTTGAAAGGTCAAACTTAAAATTGAGTTAATTTGCCTGGGGTAAAGTTTTGCAAGTGTTGAGTCCACCTGGGACTGAAACTTTATATTCACACTTTCAATGTCCCAATCAAAATACGCAGAATAATCAATGGCTCTATAAGCAAACCTTAACCTGTTTCTAACGATGTTCAAAACATATCTTTTTTGTTTGTCAAGGGTCATTGATAAACCCAGCTGTCCGGGCATTTTTCTCCCCAATAAATAAGGTTGTTCCAATCTAAGGTCGGTTTCAACCAATCCGACGCTTGTTGTGTCCGCAAGGTTTGGGATTTTTTTTAAGTTCAAGCTTTGAATTTGAAACCTTACGCTTGAGGCGAAGTGTCTTCCGCCACCGAGGAAATTTCTGTTCCTATAATCAAGCGAAACGCCGACATTAAAAGCATTTCTTTCATCGCTGAAGTAAATTGCAGGTGATATATCGTGCTTGTTAAAAGGGACAAGCGATATGATGACATCGCACTGGCTCAAGCTGTCCGTTTGATTTATCCTGTCAATGTTTATCCTGACATTTTCAAACAAACCGGTTTGAGATATATTCGTCTCAGTTTTCAAAATCAAACTGCGATTATAAAATTCCCCCGTTTTAAATTCAACCTCACGCCTTACTATGTTTTCCGAGACCTTCAACCTTGTTGTATCTTCAAATAGAATTTTTATATTTTTTATCACGAATCTTGCGTTCGGGTAAAATGGTATTGAAATTGAAGTCACTTTTCTCGTGCTGTCAATCAAAACCCTAACCCTTGTTCTATCAACATATGCATCTGGATAACCATTATCGTAGAGCAAATTTAATATGCGTTGAATTTCCGCTTCAACATCAATACGTCTAAATCTATTCCCAGGTTTGAGAAATTTCAAATTAAGGGCAATTTCCCTTACCGAATCTGGAATTGAGTTCAGACCGAATATCTCAACATTTTCAATTTTATATGGTTGCCCTTCATTTATGATGAAAGTCAAGCTGGCTGTTTTTTTTGTATGGTCATAAACTACAGATGTGTCAATCTTAACATCAAAGAAACCATTGTCTTGATAGTAATTTTGTAGGTTAACGATGTCGCTTGAGATTTTAATTTTTTCAATGTAGGATGGTTTATCGCCGAGGCGTTCGCTGATTTTATAAAGGAATTGCCAAAATTTCCCCGGGCTCTCCCTTGAGATGATTACGGATTTTAAGTCCTTTGAGGAAAGGGTCTTGTTCCCTTTGAAATTGATTTCTTTGAGTTCAAAATTTATTTCCTGTGCTTTCGTTATGAGTGAGACGGAAATTAAAAGAACAAGGATTATCCCTTTCATTTTGGGGCGATTTAAATTTCGTTAAGAGCCCCCTTATCGGGGGCTTTCATAATCAGTATTCATCCTCTTCACCAAAGAGGTAATCGTCTTCGTCTTCTGGAGAATAATCAGGCCAAATATCTTCAATTCCATTGTATTCTTCGTCTGAATCCTCAAGTTCTTCAAGGTTTTGTATGACTTCTGGTGGAGCGCCAATTCTTTTAGCGTATTCAATCAGCTCTTGTTTTGTCGCAGGCCATGGAGCTCCTTCAAGATAGGAGGCAAGTTCAGGCGTCCAAAGCATAATTTGTCAACCTCCTTTAATTTGATTTTTTGTTTGATTCCTGAACAAGCTCAGTGTATTTAGCTGGGTCAATGTCCTCAAAGAAATAATTTAACGGATTTTGAGGTATACCATCCTTTAAAACCTCATAGTGTAGATGTGGGGCTGTGACAAGCCCGGTAGCGCCACTTAAACCGATCTTTTCACCTCTTTTGACCTTTTGACCTTCTCTGACGAACGCTTTTGAAAGGTGAGCGTATAATGTCACATAGCCAAAGCCATGGTCAATTTCTATCAAAAGCCCATATCTCCCTCTATATCCGACATAGCTTACAATGCCATCGCCTGTGGCGTAAACTGGTGTCCCCACATCAACGACGAGGTCAACACCTTCGTGCATAGCCCAAACCCCAAGGATTGGATGTTTGCGATATCCAAATCTTGAAGTTAACCCTCCCTTCAGAGGCATTATCGCTGGTATATGCTTGAACTTTTCTTGGTTCAATTTATATTGCTTGTAAATTTCCTCATAGCTTTTCTGTTGTAATCTCACTTCACGCTCAAGTTTGCTTAATTTGGCAAAGGACTCGGAAAGAAGTTTCTCTGCTTCGTCATCCGATAAGTTAAACTCGTATTTTTCTTCAACGCCACCGATTGCGACCTTTTTTATATCTTCATCAATTGGTTTTAAATCAACGGCGAGTCGGAGCTCTCTATCTTGCTCAAGAAGTTTTGCTACGATATTTTCAATCTGGTGGAATTTTTCCTTTAAAATGCGTAGTTGTTCCTTTAAGATTGTATTTTCTCTCTCAAGTTTTTCCGCTCTTATTTTTCCAAAACCGAGTATATCTCCAGTAAGATAATTTAAGATGAAAAGGAAACCCAAACTGAGAAGAATGACAAAGGTAATGGCTGTGAAAATTTTCAAGTTTAAATTTTTGACCTCGTTGAAGTTCAAGTTTTCAGTGTCAAGGTAGAAAATCTTCCTTCCCATAGCCATCTCCGTTATTTTTATGTTTCTGATTGAAGATAATGAATTTACTTAAATTTGTCAAGTGCTGGGGTTGAATGTGGTCTTGCACTTGATTTTTATTTCGGAATTTTTTATAATTAAGCGAGGTAAAAAAATAAACAAAAACTAAAACAAATGGAGGTTCATATGAGAGGACTATTTTTATTTTTGGCGTTTGCCTTGTTGTTAAGTAGTGTTGCTTTTTCAAGGGATGTTGGAGCAGGGTTAACGCTTGGCTATCGCAGCCAGAAGCCAACGGTTGGATTCGGGGGCTTTGCTTATTATCGCTACGATGTTCCTGAGAAATTCCTTAATGTGAAAGGTCTCGCTGGTCAACTTTCCTTTGGCTATGTGACTTTCCCGAAGGAAGATAATGTTGAGTATTCATTTATCCCTGTAAAATATGGGATTAGCTACACTGCTTACACACAAGATAAGGTTTCACTTGGTGTGTTGGGCGAGCTTGGGCTTGCATTTCTGAGCAAGCCAAAGAGTGAGACGAAGGTTACAGGCGGGGTTGGTGGATTTGTCTCATATTCAGTTGCACCTGATGTGAAACTTGTCGGAGCGGTTAAGTATTCAGCTGTTGTTAAAGCTGTTCATTACTTGGGTGTTGAAGTCGGCGTGCTTTACACATTGCCGACGGGCAAGTAAAGTCAAGGTAGTCCGAGCCAATTTTCGGCTCGGACTTTTTTATTTTTAAATTAAATGGAGGTGCGTTAATAATGAAAGGGTTTGTGAAATTTTGGGTTTTAATTTTTGCAGTTGCCTTTGTAATTTCCGGTTGCACCCAGCCGACAAATCAAGGGCAAATTGAATCATCTCAACAGGAAAAAGCCCTCGCTCCTCTTTACACTGCTCCAGAGGGCGAAGCTATACCGGGCAAATATATAGTTGTCCTGAAGGATAACATCCTGCCAAAGGGTGATTTTAAAAATGTAGCGCAGGCGGTTGCAAAAGTTGCCGGTGAGATCGCCAAAACATACAGTTTAAATCTCGTCCATGTTTATGGGTATGCGCTTTATGGATTTTCCGCAGAAATCCCGCAGGATAAAATTTTAGCCTTGAGAAGCGATCCAAGGATAGCATATATTGAGCAAGATGCAAGGGTTTATGCTTTCGCTCAGTCATTGCCTTGGGGAATTGATAGAATTGACGCTG
>JAPYWO010000191.1 GCA_028276305.1 Candidatus Thermokryptus sp. | reverse complement strand
GAGTTGAAAAGCCGAAAAAATATCCGCTTATGTTTCACGAAGTTGAGGTTGTTTTGTTGAATAAAATTGACCTATTGCCGTATTCGGGAGTAGAATTGGGTGAGATTGAAAAGAATGTTCGCGAGGTTAATCCAACCGCAAAAATTTTCCCTGTGTCTTGCAGGACCGGAACTGGACTTGAAGAATGGATAAGTTGGTTTAGAAATAGAGTTGAGAAGTTCAAGGAAAATGTTAAAGGCGAAAAAAGTTTACATTGAAGGTATAGTCCAAGGGGTTGGTTTTAGACCGTTTATTTTTAAGCTTGCTAATGAGCTTGGTTTGAAGGGTTATATTTACAACGATACGAACGGGGTTTATATAGAAATTGAAGGCGAAGAAAGTTTGATAGATGAATTTATAAAATTGATCCCGCAGAAAGCACCGCCACTTGCGCTTGTTGAGAGGATTTTAACTGAAGACACGCAAGTCAAAGGGTATTCCGAGTTTTTCATTGAAAAGAGCAAAGGGGGAGAGGAAAAATTTGTTTTAATTTCACCTGATGTTTCTACCTGTGACGATTGCCTAAGGGAACTATTTGATCCATCTGATAGGAGGTATAGGTATCCGTTTATAAATTGCACGAATTGTGGACCCAGGTTTACAATTATAGTTGATGTCCCTTACGATAGACCGAAGACAACTATGGCTGTTTTCAAGATGTGTCAAGAGTGTGAAAGGGAATACCATGATCCGTCAAATAGGAGATTTCACGCTCAACCGAACGCCTGTCCTGTTTGTGGTCCCTCGCTCAAACTTTTTGATAATAACTTGAAGGAGATATGTTGTGATGACCCGATAAAAGAAGTTGCAGAAATTTTGAAGGATGGATTCATAGTTGCGATCAAAGGTCTTGGTGGTTATCATCTTGCTTGCGACGCTTTAAATGATGAAGCAGTTTCTGAATTAAGAAGGAGAAAGATGAGAATTGAAAAACCATTCGCGATTATGATTCCCGATGTGGACTGGCTTGATAAAATTTGCGATTATAACGAGGTTGAGTTGAAACTTTTGACATCAATTCAACGACCTATTGTTTTGATCAGGAAAAAGCGTAATTGTCCGATAGCTTACGAAGTTGCTCCCAGAAATTCCTATCTTGGTGTGATGTTGCCTTATACTCCGTTGCATCATCTTTTGATGCGGGAGATAAACTTGCCTCTTGTGATGACAAGTGGAAACCTGACTGAAGAGCCGATCGCTTACAAAGATGGCGACGCATTTGAAAGGTTGGGCAAAATAGCGGATTTTTTCCTTGTGCATAATCGTGAAATTCATATGCGCTGTGATGACTCCGTAAGTGCGGTAATCGCTGGGAAACCTGTTGTGCTTAGGCGTTCTCGTGGTTATGTTCCTTATCCGGTGAAACTTCAATTTGAAGCGAAAAAGCAAGTGCTTGCTGTTGGGGGTCATCTTAAAAACACTTTCTGTTTTTTGAAAGGGAGATACGCTTTTTTGAGTCATCACATAGGCGACCTTGAAAATTGGGCGACTTTGAAGTCATTAATTGAGGGAGTTGAACATTTCAAAAAGCTTTTTGACTTGAAACCCGAAATTCTCGCTTACGATATGCACCCGGAATATCTCTCAACTAAGTTTGCGCTTGAACTTGATGTGGAGGTAAAGGTGCCAGTTCAACATCACCACGCTCATGTTGCAAGTTGTATGGCTGAAAATGGGTTATCTGAACCCGTTATCGGGATTGCGTTTGATGGAACTGGCTACGGGACTGATGGGAAAATTTGGGGCGGGGAATTCCTTGTAGCGCAGATGTCAAAGTTTGAAAGGTTTGCGCATTTTGACTATGTCCCTTTACCAGGTGGTGAAGTCGCTATAAAAGAACCCTGGAGGATGGCGCTTTCCTATCTTATGTATTCGTTCGGTGATGATTTCCAATCAATTGAAATTCCATTTGTTAAGTTTTTGAATGAAAATTGGAGCAAGGTTAAAATCCTACTTAAAATGATTGACAGAGGCATAAACTCACCGATGACATCAGCTGTGGGAAGGTTGTTTGATGCAGTATCAGCGATTTGTTCAGTTAGGTTGAGGGTTAATTATGAGGCACAAGCTGCGATGGAATTTCAAATGCTCGCTGATGAAGATGAATCCGGGGTATATGAATTTGAAATTATTGATTCTATGAAGCCATGGCGGATAAGCTTCAAACAGGGGATAAGAGGAATAGTTCACGATATTGAGAGTGGCATTGATGTTTCAAAGATCGCGGGTAAATTTCACAACACGATTGCGAGGATAGTTTGCGAGGTCGCAAAGAAAATGAAATCTGAAACAGGGATAAATGATGTTGTGTTAAGTGGTGGGGTTTTTCAAAATGCTTTGCTGGTAAATAAAACGATAATTGAACTTGAGAAAGCCGGATTTAGAGTTTATACGCATTCAAAAGTTCCACCCAATGATGGAGGGTTATCGCTTGGGCAAGCTGTCGTTGCTCTTTTCAACGCAATTTAAAATTTCTGTTCCCTTAACCATTTTATGTAGTGAGATATCGCTTCTATTTCTTCCGGGGTTAACACATCTTTAAACGCTGGCATTTTCACAATTTGTGCATCGGTGAATTTTCTTGCGAGCTTGTTCTTTTTAAGTCGTTCAATTGTTCCATTTTCAATCCATTCTTTTAGTTCGTTGTCGTTTTTGACAAGTTTTGCAAAGTCAAAACCATCCCACCCAGGGATATATCCTTTGAGTGATTTTGGATTTGGCATTCCGCCCATCCCGTATGGACCGTGGCAACCGAAACAGCCGTTTTTCTTTGCGATTTCAAAACCAATTTTAGCTTTTTCATCGTCTATTTGAATTAAACCCATGACTGCTTTTAGATAAATTGTTAAGTTTTTTAGCTCCTTTTCCGAGATCACTTTCTCATAAGCTGGCATCTTGATTAGACCGCCGTGATCAATTTTTTCCAATCGTTTTGGTTTACCGTATAGTATCCATTCTTTTATGTCATTTTCATCGGAGATAAACATCATCGCGGTTTCCCCTTGCCACGAGGGGACTTCATCGTATTTATAATTTGGGTTTTTTATCCCTTTTTGACCTTCAAAGCCATGACAATTGAAACATCCGTATTCGTTGGCGATTTCTCTCCCTTTCCAAACAGGTGTATGATCTGGAAGACGAATTGATAAATAGACAAGCAGGACATTGATAAAAATGACGACGAAGAAAAATATAACCCATGGATAAATTCGGTTTTTCCCCATGGCGTTTAAGTGAGGGATTTATTTTAGAAAGAGGGCGGGTTTTAGCCCGCCCTTTTATTTTTTACTTTGATGGTTCAACCGCTTCAACGACGACGCCAGCTAATCCACCCCTTTGATATAGCGAACCTGTAACTGTAACTTTTTCAGCAGCGAATTCCTTGCATTTCTCATATGGTTCTGGCTTCTGGTGATTTTCAACAAGAAGATAAACCTTGCCGTCATCGGTTAAAAGCCCAATTGGAGCGCCACCTTTAATGCACATCTCTGCGCATTTCTTATGCTCTGCCCCCTTCTTTTCCCCAGCAACATAACAGGCAAGATCTAATATCTCGCCCTTCAGGGTGACCTTCTTAGCAGTTGCACCTTTTGAACCCTGCGAAATAACCGCTGAAGCGGAGAAGAGAAGAAGCATTAAAACGAAAGCAAAAAATTTTATGGTCCTCATCTTTGTTCTCCAAATTTTGTTTTGAAAAGAATTTCAAAATTTTTCAACAAAACCATCATTGATATAGTTTCATTTTGTTGCGATTTCCGGTTGCTCAAATTTATTCAAAATTTTTGGGCGATTGCTCAATATTAGCCAAGGGTTTTAAGCATCGCTTTGAAAATTTTTGAAAATTTCAAGAATTCCAAGTTGGCACATCTTTTGATGTGGTTAATTATCGTAGAAAAAACGCAGAAATTAGATGCCTAAGCGAATTCTCCTTGTTGATGATGAAGAGCTCGTCCGTGTGACTTTGAAAGAATTTCTAACGATCCTTGGGCTTGAGGTTGTGGAAGCAAGTAGTGGTTCGGAAGGAATTGAAAAAGCTCAACAGGTTGAGTTTCAGATTTTAATCACTGACTATAAGATGCCTGATATGACTGGGATTGAGATGATAAGGGAAATTTTGAAGTTCAAGCGTGATTTTAAAATCGTGATTTTAA
>JAPYWO010000190.1 GCA_028276305.1 Candidatus Thermokryptus sp. | reverse complement strand
ACAAATTCTTGAAAAATTTTCTCTTGGACATAGCAGACCTCAACCGAGACGCAGGTTTGCCCAGCGTTTGCGAATGCGCCCCATACAGCTGATGTCGCTGCGGTTTCTACATCAACATCGTCAAAAACGATCATCGGGTCTTTACCGCCAAGTTCAAGAGTGACAGGAATTGGCTTTTTACTTGCGTTTTGCATAATCAATCGTCCAGTTCTTGTGCTTCCGGTGAAGGAAATTTTATCAATGTTTGAATTGACAAGAGCTTCGCCAACATCACCATAACCTATGACGATATTAAAAACACCATCTGGAAATCCAGCCATGTGGAAAATATCGGCTATCTTCAACCCGATCAAGCTTGTGTATTCAGATGGTTTGAAAATCACACAGTTACCAGCAACGAGTGCAGATATTATCGGGGCAATTGGAAGCAAGAGCGGGTAATTCCACGGTGAAATCACAGCGATAACACCAAGCGGTTCAAAGTGAATGTAATTTCTTTTGACCCAGAACAAGGGGATTTGGGAGCGAACCTTTCTCCTTTTCAAAATTTTTTTGGCGTTTTTTATGTAAAAGTCAAAAAGGTCAAGCGTTGGGAAAATTTCCATTGAGTATGATTCAACTATCGGTTTACCATTTTCAAGCGTTATCAATCTTGCAAGTTCATCTTTCATTTCATAAAAAATTTCCCTCGCTCTTTTTAAAAGTCCCAATCTTTCATCAATTGTTTTAGATGCCCAATTTTTAAAAGCAAGTTGCGCTTTTTCTGCGATTTCAAAAACTTTGTCAATCGGCGTCGTTTCAATTTCAGCTAAAACTTCAAGTGTTGCGGGGTTGATTGATTTCAATTTCATGGCGTTGTTGTTTTTATTTTTTGATGCTTAAGACAGAACTTATCAATTTCCTCGTGTAATCCTCGCTCGGCTCGTAGAGAATTTTCTCAATAACTCCACTTTCAACTATTTTACCGTCCTTCATCACAAGCGCATTTTTAGCGATTCTTCTTGCTACCCCTATATCGTGCGTTATGAATAAAATTGTTAATTTCAGTTCCTCCTCAAGCATTTGAAGTAGGTCAATTATTTGAACTTGAACTGATACATCAAGCGCTGATACTATTTCGTCACAAATTAAAAATTCCGGTTTTAGTGAAATCGCTCTGACGATGGCGCATCTTTGTAGTTGCCCACCACTCAACTGATGTGGATATTTTTTTAGTATATCTGGATGAAGTGCAACCATCCTCATAAATTCCGCGAGATAATCCTCCGCTGACCCTTCATCAACAACTTTATGAAACTTGATCGCCTCAATTATTTGCTTCCCTATTTTGTAAATCGGGTTAAAAGTGGTAAATGGGTCTTGGAATATCATCTGCATTTTCCTTCTCAAGGGTCTGATCTCATTTTTATCAAAGGCAGTTATATTCACTCCGTTGAAATATATTTCTCCATCATCTGGTTCTATCAATTTTATAAGCAACTTGCCAAGCGTTGATTTGCCACTGCCCGATTCCCCAACAAGCGCTACAACTTCACCCTCTTTTATTGAGATGTCAACACCATCAACTGCTTTTATAATTTTGTTCCCGGTTTTGAAATATTTTTTCAGGTCTTTTGCAACTACTTTCTGCAATTTTCAATTTCCTTTCTTTTTTAAATTTGCAAATATGAATTGGGCTATGACCCCCGCTCCAACTATACTTGCTGTCTCGGAGCGTAATCTTCTCTGTCCGAGTGAGACAACCTCAAACCCAAATCCAACCGCTTTTGAAATTTCATCTTCTGTGAAACCACCTTCTGGACCAACAGCAAGTATGATTGAATTTGCATTTTCAATTTTCTTGAGGTGATCAAAAAGGAAACTTCGTTTAAATTCCGTTGACTCGCTTTCGTGAAATATGATTTTAATTTCAAACTCGGCTGATATCTCAAGGAATTCGTCAAACTCAACCGGTTCGTCTATTTCAGGTATAATTGCTCTGTTTGATTGTTTACAGGCGGAAAGTATTATCTTGCGCCATCTGTCAGTTTTTGATTTCGGTGATATAACCCTTGATGTGATGAGTGGGATTATCCTTTTTACGCCGATTTCGGTTAATTTTTCAATTGCAAATTCAAATCTATCCGTATTTTTTAAAATTGCTTGTGCCACGGCGATTTCAGCTTCAATTTCACCAAGCATAAAACTTTCATCAATGATCTCACATTCAGCGTATTCCTTTGTGATTTTGGTGATCGTTGCTGTGTAAACTTTACCGCTCCCATCAAAAAGAAGTATCCTTTCCCCGACCCTCTTTCTTAATGAATGCGCAAGGTGATGGTATTCTTCGCCTTCAATCTTTGCCAGCCCATTTCTTATGTTTTTTGGATCAACTAAGAAACTTTCCATTTCCTTGACTTCAAAATTTTTGCTCTGTTAAAATTAACGCTTTGTCCATTTCAAAGCAAAAACTTGAAATTTTTTCGGATTTGTGTTAAAATCATACGAAAAAACAAAATTTAGTTTGGAAGTGCCTGACAAAATTTTAATAGCTGAGGATGAGCCGACAACACGCCTCATTTTCTCAACTCTCCTCCAGGACGAGGGATATGAGGTTGTAAGTGCTGAAAATGGAGCTGAATGTGTTGAGCTTGCGAAGAGTTCAAAACCGGATGTTATACTTCTTGACCTGCAAATGCCAGTTATGGACGGATATGAAGCGATGAGGATTTTAAAATCAAATGTTGAAACGAGGGATATACCAATTATAATCCTTTCCGCAAATTCAGATCCACATAGTGTTAAGACGGTTTTTGAACTTGGGGCGACGGAGTTTTTGCCAAAGCCGGTTAACATTGAAGAGCTTTTAATTCGCGTCGGCACCGTCTTGAAGATAAAAAAGGCAAACGATGAAATTAAGAAACTTCGCTCTGAATTTACATACCTTCTCGTCCAAGACCTTAAAAATACTATCTCGGTTATAAAAGCGACATTTGAACTCGCACTCAAAGATAAATTCAATGAATTAACGGAAGATCAAAAACTCATACTTGATATCGCTGAATCGGCAATAAACAACCACATTAAACTCCTTGATGAATACCTTGAACTTTCACGGCTTGAGCTTAACATTGATAAAATCACGAGGGAAAGCGCCAACATCGCTCAGCTCATTCAGGGGGTGATAAATAAGTTTAAAACCGACCAAAAATATAAAGACCTCAATATAAATTTCTCACCTGACATAGAGGTCAATTTGGAAGTTGATGTTAAGAAAATTTCTCGTGTTTTTGAACTTTTATTTGGCGCTATCTTCAACGCAGGCGGTAGGGATATTGAAATTTCTTTGGGAGACGACGGCACATCTTGTACTATAAAGGTTTGGGACAAAAATACCAAAATTGAAAGGGAAGAAGCAGAGTATATCTTTGACAGATATAAGCAAGCGGTGAAGCAGAAAATCCCGAGGTATAAAGACCTCGGTTTGATGATATGCAGGATAATAGTTGAAGCGCATAACGGGAAGATATGGGCTGAGCCATTAGATGAGGGGACAGCGTTCTTCATTAAAATCCCCAAAGTGAGTTAAATCTTAACGATAAAAAATTTCAACCTTGGTGTAAGTTGTAAAGTCGGAGCGGGTAGATGATAGTAGTTAAGCAATGCGAAAATTTGTTTTAAGAACCATATCCTCACTGGAATTTTGCTCAAGTCATAGTCCAGCGATAAAAATAATTCCCTTTTTCCATTCCCTCGCCAATCAATTTCCTTAACACTATAACCGATGGCGAGGTCAAATATATCAAATGCCCAGAATTTAAGTTGTTTTAATTTCAGGATTTCAGCGACATCAAAACACAGCCAAAAATATAAACTCTCGTAGTCATCAACGATAAATCTATGCGCTCCCGATTTAAATTTTTCTGAAGGGAAGGCGCTCATTTTAAAATTCACAATTTTAAGCGTTGGAAATTTTTCTTTGAAAAAGGGCAGGAAAGCGCCTATGAAATTTGAAACCTCGTCGCTTACGCTAAACCCGAGCGATGCTCTGAACCCGTCTTCAACTTCAACATATGTTTGAAAAAGCAAACTTCCGATGCCACCGTATAAAGTAGCTTTTTCCTTTTTAACCCCAGCCCATTCAAGCGACTTCCCGAACAAATCTGATATGAGAAACGAAAAGTAAGCGTGACCGAATTTGTCTGCGTTTAAGACCTGATTGAAATC
>JAPYWO010000189.1 GCA_028276305.1 Candidatus Thermokryptus sp. | reverse complement strand
GCCTTTACAGCTTGCCTTGGGAAGTAACTTTCAACCGAGATTATTCCAAGGTTGTGAAATCCAGCTTCTATGCTTAAGTTCATTTTTACGATTTCGGGTATTTGAAATTTTATAATCGGGAAGAAAATTTCTGAAATTGCTTTGCCTATCCAAGCATCTTCCATAGGTGGTTTTCCGACGATTGTAGCTGGATAAATCGCGTCTTTTCTGTGTGTTATAGCGGTTACATGCAAAACTGGGAATGGCTCTGAAAGGGAATAATATCCAAAGTGATCTCCAAACGGACCCTCAATTCTTCTTTCAAATGGCTCTGCGTATCCTTCAATTATGAATTCAGCATCGGCAGGGACGAGAACTGGGATCGTTTTCGCTTTTACGAGATGTATTTTTTCGCCAAGCAGATATGAGGCGAACATCAATTCGTCAAAGTTTGGCGGAAGCGGTGCAACCGCTGAGAAGATCAAAGCCGGATGTCCACCGAGCGCGATCGCAACTGGAAGTTTTTTCCCAAGTTTTTCAGCTTTCCAATAATGATACGCTCCTGTTTTATGGCTTTGCCAGTGTAGACCAGCTGTCCGCTCATCGTAAATTTGAATTCTATACATCCCGACATTTCTTTTCAAAGTTTCAGGGTCGTGCGTTATCACAAGTGGCAGTGTTAAGAATTTCCCTCCATCCTTTGGCCAACATTTTAAAGCGGGTATATCAAAAAGTGAGGGGTTTAAATTCACAACCTCTTGAACCGGTGCTTTATTTACAATTTTAGGCGTAAGGGATTTTAAAAGTTTCAAGATGTTTTTTCTCTTTGAGAGGATTTTTTTTAGCGATGGCTTTTCGGTTAAAATCTCAATGAACCATTGGAATAATTCGCTCGGTTCACATCCGAGGGCAAGTTTCGTTCGTTCATAAGTTCCAAATAAATTTATAACAAGGGGGAATTTGCTTCCTTTGACATTCTTGAAAAGAAGCGCTGGTCCACCCGATTTAACAACCCTGTCGGCAATTTCGGTGATTTCAAGCTCAGTTGAAACCTCGGCGTTAATTTCCTTTAACTCGCCTCTTTCCTCAAGAAGTTTTAAAAATGTCCTTAAATCGCTTGCCAAGATGTGAGGTTTTTAGTTTGTGAAAATTTTTAGTATAATTTAACAAAATCATTATGGGCTTACAAACAAAAGGGTCTTGGATATGTCGGTCGCGATGTTGACGGGCTTTCCGGGGTTCATAGGGACACGACTCGTTAAGAAACTTGCTTTATCAAGGTCTGAAATTGACAAGTTTTATCTTCTCGTTCAAAGCAAATACCGAGCGCTTGCGGAAAAGAAAGTTAAAGAGATTGAGCAAGAGGTCCCAAATTCATCGGGAAAGTTTGAACTTGTAGAAGGGGATATAACTTTACCTGGACTTGGCATTAAAGGAGATGAAAGATTAAAGGAGGAAGTGAACGAATTTTTTCATCTTGCAGCTGTTTATGACCTTGCTGTGAGTTTTGAACTCGGCTTCAAGGTAAATGTCAACGGAACGGAAAATGTCATCAATTTTCTTCTTGGATGTAAAAATTTGAAGAAGTTTCACTATGTAAGCACCGCTTATGTCTCTGGCTGGTTGACAGGTGTTTTCAGCGAGGATGATTTTGACCAGGCACAGGAGTTTAAAAATTATTACGAGGAGACGAAATTTTTGGCTGAAAAAGTTGTTCGCTTTAACAGGCATTTGATACCAACGGCGATTTACAGACCTGGGGTAGTTGTTGGCGATTCAAAAACGGGCGAGACGGCGAAGTTTGACGGACCTTATTATGTTGTCCTTCTTATGCTCAAGCTACCGAACGGCTCCCCATTCCCGAAGGTTGGCTCAGGTGAAGCAGAGGTGAACATTGTCCCAGTTGATTATGTTGTTGATTCAATCTGTTATATAAGCAGTCGCGATGATATAAGTTGGAAAGTTTATCATTTAACCGATCCAAGACCGCACAAGGTTTTTGAGCTCGTCAAAATTTTTGAGGAGCGCCTCGGTAAAAAATTTAATTATTTCCAGATCTCACCTCAAAAGTTAAAAAAGTTGATGTCCCCCAAAATCATCCAGAAAATTGTCGGGATGCCCGTTCAATTGATTGATTATTTTGATCATCAAGTTCATTATGAATCTCAAAAGACACAATCCGTCCTTGCTGAGGGAGGAATCAGTTGTCCCGATTTTCTTGATTATGTTGATGTTTTTTTGAAGTTCACAATTGACAACAAGAAGAAAATTGCAAGGCACGGTTTGGTTTGATTAAATTTACAAAAAATCAAAAACAAAACTCAAAAAAACATGGTGAAGATAAAATTCGGTACTGACGGATGGAGGGGGATAATTGCACAGGACTTCACATTTGAAAATTTAACGAAAGTTGCGATTGCTACAGCAAAACATTATAAAAAGCATAAGAAAATTAAAAACGGGCTCGTCATAGGATACGACACGAGGTTCTTGTCAAAGGAATTTGCAGAGCATGTAGCTACGATTATAGCTAACTTCGGTATAAAGGTCTTGTTGTCGGATGGTTACTGTCCTACGCCCGCTGTTTCGCTTGCGATACCTAAGTTTAACTGTGCTGGTGGAGTTGTTATAACCGCAAGCCATAACCCTTACAAATATAACGGATATAAACTTAAAGCGGATTTCGGCGGTCCAGAAGAAGTTGAAAACATCGCAGAGGTTGAAAAACAGGCAAATAAAATGCCTAAGACGGAAATTGAAAAGGTGAAGAAAAATTTTGAACAACTTAAGCAAAAAGGTTTGATTGAACTCGTTGATTTAAAGAAACTTTATATTGATGACCTTAAAACAAAAATTGATCTTGATGCCATAAGGAATTCGGGCTTAAAGATCGTTCACGATGCGATGTACGGGGCTGGTCAAAAAATACTTACGGAGTTGATCCCATCCGCGGTTGTAATTCACAATGAGTTTAATCCATCTTTCGGAGGGTTAAACCCTGAGCCGATCGCAAAAAATCTCGGTGAATTGATGAAGATCGTCCCTGAGAAAAAATTTGATGTCGGGCTTGCAACTGATGGTGATGCTGATAGAATTGGAGCTGTTGATGAAAAGGGTAATTTCGTTGATCCTCAGAGGGTATTTGCGATACTTTTGAAATACTTTTACGAAGACAAGGGATTGCGTGGCGATGTGGTCAAAACTGTTTCCGTTGGGTTGATGGTTGATAAACTCGCAAAGAAATATGGATTGAAGGTTTATGAGCTCCCCGTTGGCTTCAAGCATGTCGCAACACTTATGGTCACGAAGGATATAATGATAGGCGGTGAAGAAAGTGGTGGAATAGGCGTTAAGACACACATACCAGAAAGGGATGGGCTTTTCCTCGGTTTGACAATTTGCGAAATGATGGTTAAAAGAGGAAAGAAACTTTCTGAAATAGTTGATGAGATCTTCGCTGAGATCGGACCACACTATTATAAGAGGGTTGACCTTCATACTACGGAATCCCATAAAAGCAAAATCCTTGGAAAGTTGAAAAAGGGATTGAGAGAAATTGCCGGTTTTAAGGTTAACGATGTCTTGACGATTGACGGGTACAAATTTTTCTTTGATGACGGTTGGCTTCTCATTAGAGCTTCCGGGACTGAACCACTGTTGAGGTTTTATTGTGAGGCGGATGACCCTGAAAAGGTTGATAAAATTCTTGAATGGGCTGTTAACCTTGGATGAAAAATAAAAAAGCCCCGAGAGTTCGGGGCTTTTTAGTTTTGTGTTTGGGATTCCTGTTGTTTCATTTGAGCAAGCATCTCTCTTAACTTCCTCATCTTTTCCTTTCTCTTTTTCTCCTTCTTGCGGTGTTTCTTAAGCACCTGTTTCTTTTTCTTGTTCACTTCCGAGGAGAAATTTTGTTTTTACATTTGCTCCATCAACATTCTCTGTGCCCTTCTGATCGCTTTAGCTCTTTTCATCTTCTTCTTTACGGAAGGCGGTGTGTAGAAAGTCCTTCGCTTGAATTCCCGCAGGATTCCTGCCTGCTCATATTTTTTCTTGAACCTCTTCAATGCTTTGTCCAATGATTCGCCTTCCTGAACGATTATCCCTACCAATTTTATCACCTCTCTTTTTTATTGTTTGAAATTTTCAACTAATTTTTTTTGACCGAGTTTTTCAAACTCAACGACAATTATACTATAACCGCTTGATGAAACTTCTTTTTTCTTGACCCT
>JAPYWO010000188.1 GCA_028276305.1 Candidatus Thermokryptus sp. | reverse complement strand
TTGGAAGTTCTGAATATAATTATCTTTTAAAAAGGTTTGAACATTACACTTTTGATGGACAATTTCTCGGTTTTTCAAGGTATCCGGGATCAGTAAAGGGGGATAGGATTGAACATTATAGTACAGCGGGGACTTACATCGGCTTTTCGGAATTTAACGAAACGCTTGAACAAGTTGATCATTTTTTATTAAACGGAATATACATCGGTAGTTCAAGGTTGAATGAACAATTGGGAAGGGTGGATCATTACGATTCTTATGGTAGGTTTGTTGGTAGTTCTGAATGTTTATCTTCGGTTGAAATACTTGAAGTTTCAAGTTTTTTCGTTTTTGTAAATTGGGGGAAGTGAAATTCTCTAATTTGATTATTTTGACTTCTTTTATTAAAATTTTCACAGGATTTAAAAAATTTATAAACCAATAGAAGTGGATTTTGAGCAAAGTTATAGCGAATATAAGAGGGTTATAGACGAACATTTAAAGCGAGCACTTTTAGATGGTGAGCCGGATTTATTATATGAGCCGGTTAGATATATTTTGTTTGCTGGGGGGAAAAGATTGAGACCTGTTCTTTTGCTCCTTGCGTGTGAATTGCTTGGTGGAAATCCTTTCTCTGCTTTGAATGCTGCGATTGCGGTTGAAATTTTCCATAATTTCACGCTTGTTCATGATGACATAATGGATAAGGCGGATATGAGGAGAGGAATTGAGACGATACATAAAAAATGGGATTTGAACACCGCAATTTTGAGCGGAGATGTGATGTTTGCCATTGCTTATAGATTTCTTACAAAGTTGGAGGTTAAAAGATTTAATGAAATCGTTGATGCTTTCACGAAAGTCGCTATTGAAGTTTGTGAGGGTCAGGCGCTTGATTTGAAGCTTGAGACGAGTTTTGATGTTGGGATTGATGATTATATTGAAATGATAAGTAAAAAAACTGCGTCACTTATAAAACATTCAGCGAAAATTGGGGCTTTAATAGCCGATGCCGATGAAGGGGAAATCCAGGCGGTTGAGAGTTATGGTTTAAATCTTGGGCTTGCGTTTCAACTTCAGGATGACCTTCTTGATGTGGTTGCTGGGGAGGACTTTGGGAAATCAATAGGTGGGGATATTGTCAATGGCAAGAGGACTTTCCTACTTTTGAGGGCACTTCAAAGGGCTGAGGGAAAGGAAAGAGAGATATTGTTAAGGGTTTTCAACCGAGATGGCGTTGACTCTTCGCTTGTTCCTTTGGTTAGGGATATTTACTATCATTATGGTGTGATTGATGAAACGCAGGAAATGGTGAAGTTTTATACTGACATCGCGATAAATTCAATAAAAACTCTTCCCGAAAATAAGGCGAGGGATATGTTGATTTGGCTTGCAAATAAACTTTGTGAGAGAAAGATTTAAATGATTAAGAAGGAGGTTGAAATTAAAAATAGAACTGGGCTACACACTCGTCCTGCTGCAATGCTTGTTAAACTTGCTTCAAAGTTTAAGTCGGATTTTTTCATTGAAAAGAACGGAGTTGAAATAAACGGTAAAAGTATAATTGGTGTGATGTCGCTTGCGGCGGAGCAGGGTTCAAAGCTTGTTTTGAGGTTTGAAGGCGAGGATGAGGAAGAAGCAGCCAAGGCGATAGTTGCTCTTTTTGAGTCAGGTTTCGGCGAACTTGATGGATTAAAAAACGAAGAAAATAAAGATGGTCAAGGGCAAAGTCATTGAGGGTATACCGGCTTCCCCAGGAATAGCAATAGGAATAGCATTGAAGTATGAAAAGTTGAAGCCAAAGGTTGTGAAAAAAGAACTTAAGGAAGAAGAGGTTTCAGGTGAGATTGAGAGATTTTTGATGGCGATTGAGAGATCAAAAAGTGAGTTGCGGAAAATTTTAACACTTGCTGTGGAAAAGCTTGGTTCAAAAGGGGCAGAAATTTTTGAGGCACAAATTTTAATGCTTGATGATAAGACGATAATAAACAAGATAATTGAAAGGATAAAGGAGGAGAAGCTCAACGCTGAATTTATCATCCAAGATGAAATTGAAAAGTACATAAAGTTTATGCAGGACTCCGGGGATGATTATCTCAAGGAAAGGGCGCACGACCTTGAGGATTTGAAAAACAGGGTGATAAGGAACATTCAACAGCAGAAGTGGCTTTCAAGGTTTGATACATCAAGGATCGTGGTTGCTGAAAACCTTACCCCCGCTGATACAATTCTATTCAGCCGAAATCAAGTTTTAGGTTATGCCACCGATCTTGGTGGTATGACCTCTCACACAGCGATACTTGCGAGGGCACTTAAAATACCTGCTGTGGTTGGCTTAAAAGAGGCGACGAAATCTATAAAAACCGGTGACCTCGTTATACTTGACGGTTACAAAGGGATTTTGATAATCAACCCAGAACAAGATGTCGTTGAAGAATATCAAAACAAAATAAAACGAATAGCTGAGTTTGAGCGTAAACTTGAGGATTTTAAATTCGTTCCAGCAGTTACTATTGACGGTAGAAAGATAACAATTCTTGCAAACATTGAATTTCCCGAAGAGGTGAATGAAGCGCTTGAAAGCGGAGCTGAAGGGGTTGGTTTGTTCAGAACTGAATATATCATAAGCAACGGGACTATCCCCGAAGAAGATGAGCAGTTTGAAGAGTATCTTAAAGTTGCTGAAAAAGTTTACCCTTATAAAGTTGTCATAAGGACTTTTGATGTTGGGGGTGATAAAATTTTTAGAGATTATCATAGGGAAGAAAATCCTTTTCTCGGTTGGCGTGGTATTAGAATTGGGCTTGATAAGCCGGAAATTTTATTATCTCAATTGAGGGCGATTTTAAGAGCAAGTGTGAAGAAAAATGTGTGGGTTATGTTTCCGATGGTGTCAAGTATTGATGAGGTAAGAGAGGCGAAAAAATATATTGATATGGCAAAGGCACAGCTTAAGGAAAAAAATATACCTTTTGACGAAAATATAAAAGTTGGGGTTATGATTGAAACACCTTCTTCTGCTTTGATGGCGAAGGAAATCGCACGGGAAGTTGATTTCTTTAGTATAGGAACCAATGATTTAGTTCAATATACGCTTGCGGTTGATAGGGGAAATGAAACGGTTGCGAAAATTTTTCAGGAATTTCATCCTGCTGTATTAAGGTTGATACAATTCGTTGTTGAATCTGCACAACGGGCGAAAATACCTGTTTCCGTTTGTGGTGAAATGGCTGCTGATCCATTTGCGACAGTTCTTCTTGTAGGGTTTGGACTTGATGAGTTAAGCGTTGCTCCAAAGATGATACCTGAGATAAAGCGGATAATAAAAACGATTAAATTCAAGGATGCAAAAAGGATAAGTAAGCGCGCTCTCGTTTTCAAAACACAAGATGAAGTAAAGAACTTTTTGATGAAGGAACTAAAAGGGATAATCCCAGAAATTGAAATTTAAAATCAAATGGAGGGAAAATGCTAAAACTTGATGACATTAAAAAGTATGACCATTCGGATATGTTCTCTAAAATTGCGAATTTTCACGAACAGATAAAGGATGCGGTTTCAATTGGAGAAAATTTTAACCCGAAGTTCTCGGCTAAAAAAATAAACAAAATTGTCCTCACAGGACTCGGTGGCTCAGCAATAGCTGGGGACTTGCTCCGCTCTTATCTTTCGGATGAGATAAAAGTTCCAATAATTGTGAACAGGGATTATTTTTTGCCAAAGTTCGTTGATGATAAAACACTTTTGGTCGTCTCAAGTTATTCAGGGAACACAGAAGAAACGATCTCGGCGTATAAAGATGGTGTTAAAAAGAGGGCGAATATATTTTGTATAACTTCAAACGGCGAAATTGAAAAGATGGCTTTGAAGAAAAAACATCCAGTCATAAAAATACCTTCTGGTTATCCACCAAGAGCTGCTCTTGGGTATTCATTTTTCCCGCTTCTTGTTTTATTTACAAAGCTTGGTTTGATAAAAAGCAAAAAAAGAGAAATAAACGAGACGATAAAGCTAATTGAGGAAAAGTCAAGGATTTACTCAAATCCAGAACATGAAGAAAACATCGCTTATAAAATTGCACTTCGTGTCGTTGGTTCTTTGCCTTTTATTTATGCATCTGGGAAATTTGATGCTGTCGCTATGAGGTGGGCTTGTCAAATTGAAGAAAATGCGAAAATGCTGGCGCATTTTAATGTCTTCCCAGAGATGAACCATAATGAAATAGTTGGGTGGTCTGGGGAAGTTGG
>JAPYWO010000187.1 GCA_028276305.1 Candidatus Thermokryptus sp. | reverse complement strand
TAATTTTCCGCCTTCGGATAAAGCTTGGTAAACTTGTCAAAAATTTCAATTGCGTAATCATACTCGCCATTATCGTAATAAACAGCCCCAACCGAATAAAAAACATCTTGGATGAACTTTGAATTTGGAAATTTTTCCCCGGCTCTTGACAAAACATCAAGCGTTTTTTCAAACTCACCAAGTTGACGATGCGAATTTGCAAGGACATAAACAGCTTTCGCCACGGCATTTTCATCTACGACATCACTTTGAAAGACATCACTTGCAAACTTAACAGCATTTTTATAATCCTTCGCCTCAAAATATGCCTCAGCGAGAAGCGCTGTGTATTTGACCCTCTCAACTGGTTCAGATACTTCACCGATCAACTTTGAAACAAGGTTTATGCCTCTTTCAATCTGACCCGTTTTAACATAAGAAATGGCAAGTTTTTCATTGACCTGGGGAATAAGCGATGCTAAATCGGTTGTAAACTTCTTGCTTGCCAAACAAAACTCAAAATCTTTTATCGCCTCACGGTATTTTTCCGTTTGATAGTAAAGCGAGCCCCTGGCGTAAACTGATTGAAGTTTCAAAAGTTCATTCGCCTTTGCATCTTCAATTATCAAACTCAAAATTTCTATCGCCTCGTCCAATTTACCCTGCCCAATGTAAATATCCGCAAGTGAAAAGCGAACCTCAGGTATGAAATAAACACTGTCCTTTAAACTTTCGGCGGTTTTCAAAATCTCTTTGATAAATTTCTCACCCTCAGCGAACTTACCTTGAACGCTAAACGACTTTGAAACCTTTATAAATGCAGGAAGATAAAAGCCAGAACCGGGCGCGATGTTTTGAAAAACGCTCAACAAACTATCATACTTTTGCGAATCAAAATAGACAAGCAAAATGTAATAATAAACCTCGTTTCTATCCAACCCTGGCGGATTTTCAGACAGAGTTTGATTTAACCGCGACAATGCCTCATCATATCTTTTCATCTCGTAATAAGTTCGCCCAAGTTGAACAAGAGAAGGAGCATATTGCGGTGTATTTTTATATTTTGAAATCACCTCAACAAAAGAACTCTCCGCCTTCATATGTTCCCCAAGCGCAAGATGAGAGACCCCCTTAAAGAAAAGCATATCGGGTATATAACTTGAACCCGGAAACTTCACAAGAAAAGAATCACATTCAGCAACCGTCTCTTTATATTTCCTCGCATTGTAAAGACAAATCACCTTTGAATAAATCGCATCTTCAACCGGGAAATCAATCAAAAACGCCACTTCGCTATACGCTTTGACATAAAAATCATACTCCTCAGCTGCTCTGTCATACCTCAACGAGTCGTGATATGTCTTTGCGATCAAATACTGCATCTTCGCTTGAATTTGCTTGTTCTCAAAATTCCTATCAATTGCTTCCCTGTAAATCGCTATCCCATCATTTAATCCCTTCTTCTCAAGCGTATACTGAGCCATTTTGATATAAGCTGTCTCAATTAAACTTGGCAAAAGCGAGTAATTCGCTATCACATTTCTGTAAGCCCTGATCGCTTCATCATACTTATCCATCTGCTTATAACAATCTGCGATCCTCAAACTCGCCTTAGCAACTATCTCAAGTTGCGTCTCTTCACCCTCTCTACCTGTTACCGCCTCAAAGACCTTTCTCTCCCTAACAACCTTCAACTCAATTTTTTCAAACTCCTCTTTTTTGAACCTCTCCGGCTTAAATTTATCAACTAAATCATTGAACCACTGGAGGGCATCTTCATACTTTTTCATCTCAAAATAATTCTGACCGATTTGATACATTGAATGCGGGACAATTTCGCTATTTTTGAACTTATCAATCAACGCTCTGAAATAAAAGTTTGAGCTATCAAGCATTTTCAATTCCCTAAAAGCCCAGCCAATAGTGTAATATGCTTTTGGAACCCTCTCATCTTTGGGGAATCTCTCTATAAGTTTTTTAGCAACTTCTATCGCCTCCATAAATTTCCCCTCTTCATACCTCAGATCGGCGATTTGATAATAAGCCAGACCAGAAAGCCACGGGGAATCTGTGCGCTGTTCAGCTACAATTTTAAAGTTTTCAACCGCTTCATCATTTCTTTTCAATCTCCTCAAAGCATTCGCTTTCTGAAAATAAGCTGCGGTTTTAACGCTCACAATCAAATCCCCATTGAAAAGAGCAACCTTAACACTGTCTTCATTCAAAAGTTTGCTTTCTGTATTTATAATGAAATCATACTGCTTTATTGCCTTCTTATAATCACCCGCTGCGTAAAAATTTTGCCCTGATATGAACGCCTTTTGAAGTTCCAAGGGCGTAGGCACAAAATTAGCAATTATTGAAGCGGTCAATGTAACTATTATTATAATTTTCCACATACTGCACCACCTCCAAAATTAAAAACCAGCTATAACTGTGAAAAAGATCGCCGATTCATCTCTGCTAAATTTCTCTTCGCCTGGTTTTACAAATTTTCGCTTCGTGAATTTATAACCGAAATCAACAACGATTGAATAACCTTTATACGAACTTTGATTCGTAAGCGAAAATGCTATCGTCCCTCTGTTTTCACTCCCAGTTCCATCTTTCAAATTCCTTATCCTGTAAGCCAACGCATCGGGAAGTCCAATTATCGTCAATCCCTGAAGCCCAAAATTGAAAACCGTTCTATCTGTTAATTTATATCCAACCCTGAAAATCGGAATCGTTTCCTGTGTGTGCTGGTTTATAATTGTAATTCTACGCAGACCGCCTCCAACATCAACATAACCAAGCTTTGTTTCCTTGACTGTTCTGACCTTGAATTGGGGTTTCACCTCAAGACGACCTCCGAGAAACTTCATCGTATAGTCAATTTTGTGAACAAGCCCAAGGAGAGTGATGCGACCTTCAAGTTGATCTCCCGTATATTTCGCCTCTGGCAAAAGCGCCTTGGTTGGGTCTCCAAGGGGATACTGAAAGTTTAACTCAAAACGAACTTTGTTTTCTATGTTTAAATTTGGAATTTGCGTATACCTTGTCTCAAAGTAAAGATTGTGGACAAAGCTATTGCGATAATTTAACGGGTCTTCCGTAAAAACGGGAAATGGGCTCGTTATGGTGATCACACCCTTATACTTGTAAACCGGATTTCCGATATCATCCCTGACTCTCTTCATAACATAATACAAAAGCAAAGAACCAAGCCGAGGGTTAAAAGTTGTGTAAAATGTCTTCAAATAAACCACATTGTTAATCCCACCTCTTGCAATTGCGTTCTCTTTTATCAAACCGATTTGTGCTGTCCAATTTCTGGTCAGATTTATCTTTGTAAACGCATGATATCCGTTTATATCCGGTTCGTATGGATAATCTGGATAAATATCGTTTTCCTGTTCGTCAATTACACCGTTGTTATTCCAATCGTCCCCGTAATCAAAAAGTGGCGGATCACTATAATAAGTCAAAAAGTCCTCCTGAAAATCTGGGATTCCATTTGCATTTTGGTCATCATCAGGGATTCCGTCATTATTTCTATCCTTGCCCGGGAATATACCAGCGTCAGGTCTTCTTATAATGCTTGTCAACCCGATTAACTCATTCGCATTTTGTCTGTAACCGAGCAAAAATGGATCTGGCGTTGGATTTAGGACATCTGAATTTTCAAAAGTTGGATTCGGCGTCGCATTGTAGAAGTAAAATCCGTCTTCCCATCTGTCCCTATCGTCATTATCATCAACGAGTGAAAAGTAAGCGCCACCTGGGATGAAAGCTTTATCACTTGAAACATCGTAAGCTGTAACACCATAAACATCCGGCGCAAGATAAGCATAACCTGAACCCGTCCACTGCATATAATAGCTATTTTCAAGCGAATAAACATTTAAAGCAGTCGTATAAACTGGCTCAATTTTATATCTTTCAAATCCAAATGTCAAGCGCCCGACCTTCTTTGACGCTTTTATATAAAAAGCATTCCCTGTTTGAGTAAACCAAGGACCCCTTCCGACGGGATACTTTGACCATTCCAAACTTTGAGCGAATTCGCCCTCAATGTTAAACCCCTTCCAATTAAATTTAAAATTCAAACTATAAACGCTCATACCCGTCGTGAGAGCGTAATTAAATTTCACCACTTGCTTGTTTGAAGCATCCTTTACATTTCCCTCAGCTCTTTTTATCAATCTGAAAAATGTAGGCGTCCCGACAGCAATTGAATCAGCGTGCGAAATCAATCTCACGCTCTGACTCCAATC
>JAPYWO010000186.1 GCA_028276305.1 Candidatus Thermokryptus sp. | reverse complement strand
AGTTGTGTTGAGCTGAATATCCCTTTGTCCAGCCATCTTCCCAAACATTTTCAAAAACATTTGTAGATTTTTTGTCCCCATCGGGCTTTCCTCTTTGACCAACGGGTTTCGGAACAAATGACAGAGGATCACCGGGGGTTCCGGATTGGAAGTAGTTTGGATTTGGACTCAGGTCAAGTAGCGTAGTGCTATTACTTTTGCCCCCATCCTTATACCAAGTTCCCATTAAAATCGTGTGTATTAATTTTGCGTCGTTGCGATTATCAAGTCCACCTCTACCTGTTCCAGCTGAAAGATACCAACCGCGTTCAGGTCCTGTTCCAATTGGATGGCTATCAAAGATCGTTTTCTTATCTGGAGCTGATGGGAGACCAATTGTGTCAGCTTTAACAGCCAGAAAAGTTCTACCAAACCAAACATCAGTGTACCATCCCAGTGGGTATGCGTTCAATCCCATATCTCTTTTACCTTGCGGGACGGAGTTTGGATCAGGGTATGATGCATAATTTGCCGGATTAACTCCCGCATAGCTCACAAGTGTAGCCCAGGGTGAATTTGTTTGATCTGGGTCTGCTATATATCCGCTATTTCTTCCTGAACCAAATCTGTTTGCGATTCTTCTGCCGGTTACACCAACCTCCGCGCTATGCATTACTTCAGAAAACCAGCCGACGACAAGGGCATTTATCTTATTATTTGTTTTCTCCGGCGTTCCATCTGCATTTACATCAAGAATACCATAGTTTTTGAAAGTTATGCCGACGACTATGAAATCGTTAAAATTGTTCCAGTTTTGGGTGAATTGTAGAATTCTAACAGTGACCCAAACGCCGAGATTGGTTGGGAAGCCCGACTCATAGTAAAGCGCATATCTATAATCACCCGTCGGGTCAGGTGTAAAGTCAGGTTTAAGCCATATTGGACCTATGAAATAAGGGCTTCTCCCAAACAAGGCGTCAAGTTTATTTGTGTAAATCATAAAGGCGTAATTTTCGCTTGAGCTTCTGATCTTACTTGGATTAATCCCAGGGCTATATTCAACTGCCATTATATCTTGAGCCCAAAAGTAGCTTATCGGATAGCCACCCGGCCATTGCGCAGTTGGTGTTGACCATTGACGGTCAAAATTCCCAATTCTTATAAGGTCCCAAAGTTGAGCTGGATTATTTGCAGTTTCACTATAATACACACCCTGTCCGATCGGTAGGAATGAATCCCAAAGGTCGCCAGCGATCATGACAGCCGAGCCAGGGAATATATCATTTGGAACAGCTGGTGAAGCGCCTTTGTAAAGTTCTAAACCATCAATTTTTACTTGTGAAATTGAAAGCACAGGAAATATTGCGAAAAGTAAAATTAAAAACCTTTTCATTTTTGCCTCCGTTTTAATTTTTTTAAGAGTTAGAAGTTGATATTTATACCAAAATAAATTTCCCTTGCGATGTCAAAGGCGCTTGTCCCATCTCTAAACACCGTAAGACCAAGTGGTCCAGTCGGGATTTTCTTTTGTTCCCAGAGAAGTTGCCCTTCATCGGTCGTCCTATCATATCCAATGATGTTCTCCCTATCAAATAGGTTTCTTACCTCAATGTATGGAGAAATTCTGATCCTTCCAATCGTGTAGCCAGCTTCAACTTTCATATCCGTTCGTATGTTCCATGGACCCTCGCCCAATTTTCTTGATCTTGGATCAGCTGTAATAAGTGGATACAAAAATCCGCTTGCTGCTGTGGTGAATGTAGACAACCTAAAGTCAAGTGGGATACCTTTAAATGGTGTTGGGAAATCAAAGAAAAGATTAAGGTTGATTCTATGCGGTCTATCATATCCAGTAAAGCCAGAAGAAAGGTTAGAAACGACATTCATTTCATATCCAGCGAAATATTTCGCGTTTTCAAATGGCAATTTCCCACCATATTTTGCGCTATCTCCACCAAGCGTTGAGAAAGCAGTTACATTCTGTCCACGAAGCGCGTCGGGAGATACAACGAGATTCTTTATGTAGCTATAGGCATAGGTTAATCTCCCTGATAATCTAAACAAGTTAGCAACAGGCAAAGCTCTACTATTTAAAGTGAATTCAATTCCCCTTGAATCCGCATAACCACCGTTAAACCTGATAAAATAGGTTATAGCCACACCAGGTCTGGGTGTCACACCATAAGCAAGGGGGACATAATTTTCAATAGTTTTATAATAAGCGCTGATGTCAACTCCAAAATAATTTGATATCACATATTGAATTCCCATCTCATAAATCGTTGATTTAAGTGGTTCTTGGTCAACAAGAAATATATTTGGCAAAGTTCCATGCATTTCTGCATATGAGTCGCCAAAAATTGATGCATATGGAGGAACTTGCATTGACCTTGAGAAGGAATAGTACATTGAAGCTTTATCCGATATCGGGTGTGAAATACCCACTCGTGGACCAACGAGCCATTTCGTCTTTACCGGTGTATTTCTTTTGATCAGATATCTATTAACCGTTAGAACTTCATTTGTTCCGCCAAGTTGAATTTGTTCGGTTTTCACTGTGTAAGGTGCAAAGTAGTTATCTATTTCATAAGCGCCTGAATTAAATGCATCTGCCCTTAGACCAAGGTTAACAATTATTCCTGAGTATTCAATTTTATCTTGAGCATAGAAGCCAAGTTCATACGGTTTCACGACATAATCCTCAACATCAAATCTTCCAACGATTGTGTATCTTCTCAGTTGTGTATACTTATAAAACTTCAAATCAAAGCCGGCACTTAGGAGGTGATGATTTGTAATTTGACTTTTTATATCACCTTTGACATTAAATTGGCTGAGACGTTGATATTCATAGTAAGCACCCGGTCTTGCAAGTGGATAGGGACCGGATGAAGGGAATGAGGCTTCGGATTCAGATTCATTTCTCGGTGTCGTTGTGAAGAACTTTGTTTTGTCGGTTTTGCTTATATATTTTTTTATTTCATCTGGCGTAGAAAATTTAATGAAGTCGCCTTTGTCTTCGTTTAATTCTATTTTACCGTCGCCATTACTATCTACGAAGCCAGCCTCTGTTGGGCTTGTGAGGAATGAAACCTGTATTTCATAGAATGTCCTTGCAGATAGAGCGTGTGTGATTTTACCGCTAAGGGCGAAGGTTCCTTTTGTATATTTAGGGACACCTTCAAGGAAGAATTTATAATTTTCGTTAAATACACGATTCTTCCAGCCAAAATAGAAACCCTGATCGTTTACGAGACCTATTCCAGTGAGTTTGATCGCGGGTGTTAAGTTATATGTTAACTTTCCAACTATGTTAAGTTGCCTATTAAATTCGTTTGGGAAGCGACCGTAGGTCTCATAAAATTTGACATCTGTAAAGAAGCCGAGATTTCTAAATAACCCACCCCCAAGTGAGATTTCAAATTCTGTCGTTGGTTTATTACCATACCAGTATTTCCCTGGGGTCCAGGTGTATAGAGCAGCTTTAGCTAAGCTTGCGGGGTCTCCTTTAGCTTTAAGTGCATCTCTTTCGCCGAAATACTTACTGGCTGGTGTTGTTCCATCGGGCAAAATCCCAAAATATAAATCTGGACCTTTATGTGGAAGTTTAGAAGCGTATCTTACATAAGCTCTTCCGGAAATTTTGCCTCTTCCCTCTTTCAAAGTTATACTTACCACACCGCCAGTCGCTTGCGCAAGTTCAGCGCTTGATGCACCTGTGTTTACACCTATTTCTTCAATTGCGCCAATGCCTACATCTGCGATGTTTGCATTTTCCCTAAAAGTTAAACTCAACCCGTGGTATGTTGTATAAAAGCCACCCCCATAGTTCGCCGTATAAGCTTCATAATACTTATCACTAACATCAATACCTTCAATGATATACTTCGTTTCATATCTTCTTGCACCTCTTACATAACCGGAGAAATTTCCCGGTGAAACTCGCAAAGCTTCTTGGAAGTTAGCTATCGGTAGAGCAGAAATGTCATCAGCAGTAATCATGGACCTTGAGCTCGTTTGTGAGATGTCAATCAAAGGTCTTTCAGCTTGAACAACAACCTCTGGCAATCCAATTACTTCTTCTTTCATAGCAACATCAATAAATGTCGTTTTATCAGCGTTTACGATCACATTTCTAACTGTTGTTTTTACAAAGCCAACTGCTGAGACAACGAGGTTGTATTTCCCTGGGGGTACATTTATAATCGTATAATTTCCATTGACATCAGCAGCAGCGCCTAAGTATGTTCCCTCAACGACGACATTTG
>JAPYWO010000185.1 GCA_028276305.1 Candidatus Thermokryptus sp. | reverse complement strand
CTTGTTCTTTTAAATTTTTTGCTGCTTTTGCCCGCCCTTCTTTCGTCATAAACTCCTCAGACCTTGCCGTTTTGAGGATTGTCCCACCACGCTGAAGTATGTTTGAAACCGAGCGCGCTTGAAGAGGAATAAATTCACCATTTATCATCCCCTGATAACCGTGACCTATACCTATAACTTCAAGACCGTAATAAATCCCGGCTCTTACAACCGCTCTTATACATGCGTTCATGCCCGGTGCATCGCCACCGCTTGTGAAAACACCGATTCTTTTCATAATTGATTTGATTAGCGTTTGTTTTTATTAAATTAAATTTAAACATCGGGCTTAAAAAATACAAAGGGCTTTCGGGGAATTTTTGAAGTTTTAAACCTTTTGATTAATTTTTCCAAAGAAACAAATTGCACTATGCTAAAGTGAAAAAACTCATCCCGATACTTTTTGCATTTCACTCGTTGATATCCCAAAATTTTTTCAAGCCCACGCCTTTAAGAGACGACACCTTGGCTAAGGCAGGGGATAAAATCATAACAACACGGGATTTCATCCAAAGATATGAACTAACGGTTTGGCAGGGGAAGGAGAGGAAAACGCAGGTTGACAAAAATAAGCTTGAATTTTTATACTCAATGATTGCGGAAAAATTACTTGCGCTTGAAGCTTTGGAACTTGGCTTGGATAAAGAACCAGAGATTGAAAAAGCGATAAAACAAACGGAGAAACTTCTCGTCCTTGATGAGCTCTATAAACTTGAGATAAAAAATAAGGTTGAGGTTACAGAAAAAGAGATATTGGAAGCCCTGCCTAAATTTAACACGGAAGTTGAAATTCATTACATAATAGCAAAAAATAAAAGTGAAGCGGATTCTATCTGGGGCTTGCTGAAAAAGGGAATTGAATTTGATAGCTTGATAGTTGAACTCGGTCAAGGTGAGAACAAAGAAAAATTAAGATGGGGTGAAATTTATGAGCCCATTGAAAAGGTGGTTTATGATTATCTCTCCGTCGGTGAAGTTTATCAACCTATACTTGTTGATTCACTTTGGTATATAATTAAGCTTGCAGGCAAGGTTTCAAAGTTTGGTTTAAGCCCCGATGAAATTGAAAGCGCTAAAAGTCAAGTTAGGAGGATCATACAGTTAAGGAAGGAAAGGGAGAAGCTCATTGAATTCTCTCAAAAGTTCGGCGAGGGGAAAGTTTTAAAAGTTGACGCTCAACTTTTAAAACTCCTTTTTAACGAGATAAATAAAATAGTTGAGAAGAAAAAATTTGTGAGAAGGGCTGAAAATGTTGCAGTTTATCCGATCGCAATTTTGAGGGATGATTTTTTGGAGATAAAGAAAAATCTTGTGGATCATCTTGATGATTATTTTTTAAAAGCGGATAGCTTCAAAAGGACGCTTGACTATGTGATTGATCAATTGTCTTTTAAGGGCTTTGTCCTTCGCTCGGGGAGTCAAAGCGTTGGCGGAACATTGAACTCGCTTTTAAAAACAATCATAAACGAGGAGTTCCTCGCCTTTGAAGGGTATCGCCGTGGGCTTGATAAGTCGCCGGAGGTTTTGAAGGATATGGAAATGTGGAGGGATGCTTATCTTGCTTACGCTATGAAAAAGAAGTTGCTTGACTCGCTTAATTTGGGGAAGAAAATAACCGCTGAAGAACTTTTGAAGGGCTATTCCGCATCGCAAATATGGGAGATAAAAATTCAAGAAATACTCGTTGATGATTTATCTTTTGCTGATTCTCTTTTGAAGTTAGTAGAGCAGGGATATGATATGGGTGAGCTTGCAAGAAGATTTTCAAAAAGGGAATGGGCGAGGGAAAGTGGAGGCATCATTGGATATGTCCTTTCAAATCAACTTGGTGAAATTGGACAAATCGCTGGGACGCTTGAACCAGGGCAAGTTTACGGACCAATTTATACCGATGAAGGTTATTCAATTTTTAAGCTTCTTGACAAACGAAAACCGAAAGATACGCTTTATGTCGCAAATTACGATACTTTTAGCATCGCACTGAACAAACTCATTGCTTCGCTATCGGATAAGTATGGCGTTGAAGTAAGAGCCGAAGCGCTGAAATCGGTAGAGGTTACATACATAAATACGATCGTCGTTCGTTTTCTTGGTTTTGGTAATAGAATACTTGCTGTTCCATTGCTTGAGAGAAATGTTGATTGGTTGAGATTTTTGAAAAATAGGAAATTACCCCTGCCATAAATTTGAATTTATCTTGCGGTTTTAATATATTTGCAAAGAGTTCTTTGACCAAAATAAATGAAAAATGTGTATGCTAACTGAGTTTGCCAAGGTTTTATTATTTTTATTCATAGGAGTTGTTTTTGTTGCTGGTGGTTTAATCACAAATCGCTTGCTTAGACCTCATAGACCCAACACCGAGAAATCCACAATTTACGAATGCGGGGAAGAGCCAATTGGAAATCCCTGGATAAAGTTTAACATCAGATTTTATACGGTGGCTTTGATATTTTTAATTTTTGATGTTGAAGTTGTTTTTCTCTTTCCTTGGGCTGTGATTTACAAGGAGCTTGGATTATTTGCTTTCGTTGAGATGGTTATTTTCCTTGCTATTTTGATACTTGGTTTTGCGTATGCTTGGGCAAAGGGCGACCTTGAATGGGATAAGCCAACGCCAAAGTTCCTTGATGTTGAGAAGAAGGAATTTGAAAAAGTTGAAGCTTAAAAAATAATTTTGAGTAGAAAAATGGGACTTTTAGATAAAAGGTTTGAAAATGAGAACATAGTTATAACGACAGTTGAAGATGTCCTGAATTGGGCAAGATTGTCGTCTTTGTGGATGATGCAGTTTGGTCTCGCATGTTGCGCAATTGAGATGATGGCAGCTTCAGCTTCTCATTTTGATATAATGAGGTTTGGGATAATACCGAGGTCATCACCAAGACAGGCGGATTTAATGATAGTCGCTGGTACGGTGACTTTAAAAATGGCTTCAAGGGTGAAAAGGTTGTATGAGCAGATGCCTGACCCTAAATATGTCATTTCAATGGGCAGTTGCGCAAATTGTGGCGGTCCGTATTGGGAACATGGTTATCATGTTTTGAAGGGAGTGGATAGGGTTATCCCGGTTGATGTTTATGTCCCAGGTTGTCCGCCAAGACCAGAGGCGTTGCTTGAGGGTATAATTAAGCTCAGAGAAAAAATAAGGCGAGAGAGCATAGTCAAGAAAAAGCTCCCGCCGGTTTATGTTGAGGAAAAATAAAATTTGGTTTTTGAAATGCAACCAACAGAAATATATGAGCGAATAAAGGAAAAATTTGAAGACGCAATAGTTGAGTTTAAGCCCGATGCAATCACCGAACCGTATCTTGAAGTAAAACCAGATAGAATTAAAGATATATGTGAATTTTTACGCGATGAACCTGAACTTGCGTTTGATTATTTGATGTGCTTAAGCGGGGTTGATTATGGAAATGGAACGCTTGGCGTTGTTTATCATATTTATTCAATGAAACACGCGCACAGGTTTGTTTTAAAAGTAAAAGTACCAGTTGAAAACCCAGTTGTCAAGTCGGTTGAATCGGTTTGGAAAAGTGCAAATTGGCACGAGCGCGAAGCCTATGATATGTTTGGGATCATATTTGAAGGTCATCCTGATTTGAGGAGGATTTTGATGCCGTATGATTGGCCAGAGGGAAGTTATCCTTTGAGGAAGGATTTTCAAGTTCCAGAATTTTACAATGGTATGAAAATTCCGTATTGAAATAGATTTTAAAAATTAACTTTGATTTGTTGATGGCTACATATGAAATAACCACCCGTTCAATCAGGGGCGACTTAAAGACGGATACAATGATTTTGAATATGGGACCTCAACATCCCTCCACTCACGGGGTCTTGCGACTTGAGCTTGTCGTTGATGGAGAAATAATCGTTGATGTAATACCGCATATAGGTTACCTTCATCGTTGCTTTGAAAAACACGCCGAACAGATGACGAATTATCAACAAGTCATCCCGTATACCGATCGGATGGATTATGTAGCAGCTATGGGAAATGAACTTGCTTATGTTCTTGCGGTTGAAAAATTGATGGGGCTTGAGGTTCCAGAAAGGGTTCAATATATACGGGTTATAATGGCTGAGTTACAAAGGATCGCAAGTCACCTTCTTGCGATTGGAACTTATGGACTTGACCTTGGAGCTTTTACTCCATTTTTGTGGTGTTTCAGAGAAAGGGAAAAGATACTTGATATGTTTGAGATAACCTGCGGTGCGAGGTTGCTTTATAACTATATCTGGATCGGTGGCGTCTC
>JAPYWO010000184.1 GCA_028276305.1 Candidatus Thermokryptus sp. | reverse complement strand
TGTTGAGGGGAACTATCAGGGGAAGATTTTAACATTCAGATTGACGGGGTCTTATAATGTTGGCGATTATATTCAAGTTAATGGGAATTACAATGCCCGTTTAACATCGGGCTCAACTGTACACATTGCGCAGGTTGAAGTGAGGGTTTATTTTTAATCATCAAAAGAGTCGGGGCGCCCGGACTCGAACCGGGGACCTCTTGGTCCCGAACCAAGCGCGCTAACCATCTGCGCTACGCCCCGAATTTCAGGGAAAATTTAAACAAAATCAAAAAAATTTTCAAATAATGTACACAAAAAGTGGAACCTTTGTTCGCTTGACTATTGTTATTATATTTGAACAATTATTCAAATAAAAAGATAAATGCCATGAAAAAAGTAAAGGTCAATGGAAAAACTTGCATAGGTCCAACCCAAAGCCAACCGGAAATAATCCTACTTAAAAAAAGAATTAAACAATCAACGGATGAAATCAAAAATCTATCGCTTCTTTTTAAAATAGCTGGAACAGAAACAGCGCTGAAAATTCTATATCTGCTCTCAATTGAACGAGAACTCTGCGTTTGCGATATGGCAGAAATACTTGAAATGAATGTATCAGCTATATCTCATCAATTGAAGCGATTGAGTTTATTCCGACTTGTTACCTCAGAGCGAAGAGGGAGAACTATCTTCTACTCTTTGCGAAAAAACCAATTCAACGAATATCTTAAAGGACTATTCGCTATAATTGACGAGGTTTATGAAGGGACGAATAACTCTTCAATTTTTACAACAAAATAGATGGAGCGAGAAAATGAGAGATAAAATTTCATTTGTTTTAGTAGCTATTTCCTCAGCAATTATTGGCTCAATTTGCTGTATCGGTCCCATTGCTTCAGCTCTTGTCGGAATAGGCGCTGGTGCATTTTTTACGAAATTCTCAACCTTGAGGACACCGTTTATGATAATAGCTATCGCATCAATAGGATTTGGATTTTATCGGGTTTATTTTAGAGGGGGAGAAATTTTGTGTGAGGATGGCAAATGTGAAATTAAAACCCCAACCAAATTTTCAAAGGTTTCCCTTTGGCTCGCAACCGTGATAGTCATCTTCCTTCTCATTTTCCCAAATATAACAAATATGAAATCGGCAAGCACAAATTTACCAACCGAAGCTGAACTGTCAAATGTCATCATTAAAGTTCAAGACCTTGATTGTGAATCGTGTTTTTATCCGATAAGGACTTTACTTGAAGAGAAAGGTGGTATCTATCGGCTCTCGCCTGATTTTTCAAAACAAGAACTTGAAGTAGGATTTGACCCAAAGAAGATAAAGGTTTCAGATATAATTTCACTGATAAATGAAGCTGGTTTCAAAGTTAAAGATGTAAAACAAATAAGGAATGAAAAATGAAAAAATACGATTTGATAATCATTGGTGGAGGAGCAGCTGGATTTGCTTCCGCCACAAAGGCGGATGACCTTGGGGCAAGGGCTTTAATAGTCAATACAGGTCTTCCAATTGGTGGCACTTGTGTGAATGTTGGATGTGTCCCGAGCAAAGTTTTACTTGAAATGGCTTACGACTTCAGCTACGGAAAAAATCCAAGGTTTGAGTCATTAAATTACAAACAGAGCGAGTGGATTAACTTTAAAAAGGTCGTAGAGGAAAAAGATGGAATCATTGATAAGATAAGGCGAAGAAATTACATTGATGTGGTCTCGTCATTTAAAACTGTGGATTATGTTGAGGGAAGAGCTTACATTAAATCAGCTAACGAGGTTTCTGTAAATGGTGAAATTTATTGGGCGGATAAAATTATAATTGCGACTGGTTCATCGCCGAGGGTTTTGCCTTTAATGGAAAAAGTAAATTACCTGACGAACAGGACGGCGCTTTCACTTGAAAAGCTTCCAAGCTCAATAATAGTCATTGGGGCTGGTCCTCTTGGACTTGAATTTGCACAGATGTTTGCAATGTTTGGAAGCAAGGTGTTTGTTGTTGAGAAAGAGAAAAGAATTTTACCGCTTGAAGAACCTGAGATTTCGTTTGCTTTAAAAAATTCGCTTGAGAGATGGGGCATAGAGTTTTTCACCGGGGTTGAAATAAAGGAAGCATTTCAAGATGGGGAAACGAAAATTCTAAAGTTAAAAACGGAGGTGGATGACCTTGTAATTAAAGCAGATGAAATTTTACTTGCCGTTGGTGTCTCCCCAAATACTTCAAATCTTGGACTTGAAAATGCAGGTGTTGAAACCGACAAGCGCGGTTTCATCAAGGTTGACGATACATTAAGGACAAGTTCAGAGAACATATGGGCAGCTGGGGATTGTGTCGGGAAGATGTTCCTTGAGACAGTCGCAGCAAAAGAAGGTAACATCGCAACGACAAACGCACTTGAAGGTAAAAATTTAAAAATTGATTATGAATCCATACCTCACGCTGTTTTCACATTCCCACAAGTTGCAAGTGTTGGTCTAACTGAAAAAGAACTTATGCAAAGGTTAAATGTTTGCGCCTGCAGAACTGTAAAATTTTCTTCGGTTCCGAAAGCGATCGCTGTCAAAAGAGATGATGGTTTGATAAAAATGGTAATAGATCCAAGGGATTTAAGAGTAGTTGGGGTCCACATAGTTTCTCATGACGCAGCCGAAATAATAAACTCAGCTGCTATAGCTGTTAAGTTTAAACTTACAATTTACGACATAATTGACACAACATTTGTATTTCCGACATTATCGGAAGCGATAAAAATATCAGCGCTTGCCTTTACAAGAGATGTCAGCGTGATGAGTTGTTGTATAGTTTAAAATAGTTTAAAAACAAAATAAGCGAAAAAGATGAAAATATATGTTGTCTTCATATTTTCTTTTCTTCTTCTCTCTTGTAAAAGCAATGTCACAAGTCCATCTTTAAATCATCCGCCAGTTATAGAAAAAATAGAGGTTGAGCCATCCACAATCAGAGTTTATCAGTCCGCAACCATAACAGCATATGCGTCAGATCCAGACGGCGATGATTTGACATTTGAATGGGAAGCTACACTCGGTTACATCTACGGAAGCGATAGGGTTGTAAGGTATTCCGCCTCTGGATGTTGCACGGGTTCAAATATAATTAAGCTCACCGTTAAAGATAATCGTGGTGGCTCTACAACTGGAACAGCGATGGTCACAGTACTACCATAAAAATAAAAAGTGAGAACAATGAAAAATATATTAGTTTTTATCTTGCTACTGTTTTTCCCGCTTGCTGATTTAAACTCACAGGGTTGTTGCCTTGTAGGAGCTCCAAGGGTTGGAGTTCTTGACTATGGAATTCTCACTAAAAACTCTCTTTTGATAAATGCTGGATATGAATTTTATAGAGCGACGAAGTTTTATAGTGGTAAGGAACAGGTAGTATCAAGTTTGATGCCCGTTGAAGATAAAAAAATTCACAACATTTATATTGATTTAAGCTATGCTCCGCTGAATCGTCTGACTTTAAACATGAGCACAAATTACACACAAAAAACTCGTAAGATCACACCTGATATAGTACAAAAGAGTTATGGTATTGGAGATTTAACGATTTTGGGAAAATTTTCAATCATAGCGCCTAATATAATCAGTCAAAGGGAGTTCACAATTGGTCTTGGATGGAAAATTCCCATTGGGAATTCCTCCTTTCGCTTGGATGGGGTTAAACTATCAATTGACATGCAACCGACGATCGGGTCAAATGATAAAATCGTTTGGTTTTACTTTTATCAAGCGTTTATGCCAAAATCATTTGATTTCTTCATCTCTGGAACACTTAAGCTAAATGGAACGAACTCGGATGGTTATAAATTGGGGCGGGAATTTCTTTTAAACACGGGTTTTCACCTGAAATTTAAAAATTACTTGTTTCTAACAGCCCGAGGGCGTTTAAGATATTACGGCTCTGATATTTATGCTGGCTCATTAATCCCGAACACAGGTGGGCAATGGTTTTTCGTCTCACCGGAAATTATTTATTTAAGCGAAAATGCGAACCTGCGTCTTTATCTTGATTATCCGATTTATTTAAATGTAAAAGGAACGCAACTTGTCCCTGATTATGCCATTGGGTTCTCACTTGGATATAATTTAAAATTAAAATAGGATATCTTAACAATAATTGATGGGATTGAATTGATATAGAGTAGAATGTTGTATAGCTTACAAAAAGGGCAAGCGAAATGCTTGCCCCAAAAAGTTAAACCGTGACTTTCTCCTCGTGGATTATTTTAGTCCCGAGTAATTCAAGGAACTTCGCAAGCCAGTCGGGGTGAGCTGGCCAAGCTGGCGCAGTCA
>JAPYWO010000183.1 GCA_028276305.1 Candidatus Thermokryptus sp. | reverse complement strand
TGACGAGAGGATAGAACTTTTAAGCGAATATGAACCCGATGTCGTCCTAGTTGTGAATTTTACGCCTGATTTTGCAAATATAACCGCTGAAGAATTTTGTCGTGAGATAATGATGGGTAAAATTGGTTTGAGGAAAGTTATAGTTGGATATAACCATGCATTTGGGAGGAATAGGGAAGGCAATCCTGAAAAGTTGATGGAATTCGCCCAAAAATACGATTTTGAGGTTGAGCTTTTACCTCAGTTTGTAGTTGAGGGTGTTCCTGTGAGCAGTTCAAAAATAAGGTCAGTTTTAAATGAGGGGAATGTAAAACTTGCATCTAAATTACTTGGGCGATATTATTTTATAAATGGAGTAGTTGTTAAGGGAAGTGGAAGAGGTAAAGCCCTCGGGATACCAACGGCGAACATAGAACCAAATTCAAGGAGAAAGCTGATACCCAAAAACGGTGTCTATGTGGTAAGGGTGACATTGGATAGGAAAAATTATTTCGGAGTTATGAACATCGGATATAGACCGACATTTGAGCTTGATAGTGAAAGAGTTATGGAGGTTCATATATTGGATTTCAATGAAGAAATTTATTTCAAGCATATAAAAGTTGAGTTTATTGACAGGTTAAGGGATGAGATGAAGTTTTCATCGCCGGTTGAACTTTTAAGGCAAATTGAAGTTGATAAAACTACAGCGATTGAATTGATTGAGAAAGAGTTTTCAAGTGAGGAGATTTCAAATTTAAAGAGAAATTAAAACAAAAAATTTGGGAGGATATGCCATTGACAAGCGAGCAAAAAAGAGAACTCGTTAAAAAGTATGGTAAACACGAAAAAGATACCGGTTCACCTGAGGTTCAGATAGCGATATTGACTGCCAGAATCAATCAGCTTGGTGAACATTTTGAGAAGCATCCCAAGGATAAGCACTCAAGGATGGGATTGATGAAAATGATCGGTAAGAGAAGACGATTGTTGAGATATCTTGAACGCACAAATTACGAAAGTTACAAGAGAATTATTGAAGAGCTTAATTTGAGAAAATAAAAAAATTAAAGGGTGGTGACGGATTCTATGTCGTATCTTAAAAGGGAAATTGAAATAGGTGGAAGGATTTTATCTTTTGAAATTGGTAAGTATGCCAAGCAAGCTGATGGAGCTGTAATGGTGAGATATGCCGACACGATGGTTTTAGCGACCGCGGTTGCAGAAAATGAGCCGAAGGAGGACATTGATTTTATGCCTCTTTCTGTTGAATATAGGGAGAAGACATCGGCAGCTGGTAAAATTCCAGGTGGTTTTGAGAAAAGGGAGGGAAAGCCAACAGAGAAAGAAATTTTATCAGCGCGTTTAATTGATAGGGCGTTGCGTCCGCTTTTCCCGAAGGAATTTAAATGTGAGACACAGGTAACGGTTACAGTTTTTTCTTTTGACCTTGAAAATGACCCCGATGTAATTGGTGGTATTGCAAGTTCAATGGCACTTATGATTTCGGACATCCCTTGGAATGGTCCAATAGCTGAAGTGAGGGTTGGCAAGATTGATGGTCAATTTGTTATAAACCCGACGATTTCTCAACTTGACAAGAGCGAGCTTGACCTTGTAGTTGCTGGGACGATTGACTCAATAGTGATGGTTGAAGGAGAGGCGAAAGAAATTTCCGAGAGGGATATGGTAGAGGCGATAAAGTTTGCCCACGAGTATATCAAAAAGATTTGTGAGGTGCAAATTGAAATTGCTAAAGAAGTAGGGAAACCAAAAAGAGAACTCGTAAAAGAGGAAATTCCAGAACGCATTGTTAACGATGTCAAGGAGATAGCTGAACCGAAGATTAAGGAACTTAACAGGACTCCTCTTAAGAAGCTTGAGCGTAAGGAAAAGATGGATGCGATTTTGCTTGAGACGATTGAAGCACTTAAACAAAGATATATGAACGAGTTGGTTTTGGATGAGTTGAAGCTTGAATTTTGGGTGAAGCAGGTAGTTGAGGAAATAGAGCGACTTGATATGAGGTATATGGTTTTACGGGAAGGTAGGAGGATAGATGGGCGTGGGCTAAATGATATTAGACCGATTACAGCTGAAGTTGGTGTTTTGCCAAGAACCCATGGTTCAGCGTTGTTCACGCGTGGTGAGACGCAGTCGCTTGCAACTGTGACGCTTGGGACTAAAATGGACGAGCAGTTGATTGATGGTTTATTGCCCGAGTATACAAAAAGATTTATGCTCCATTACAATTTTCCACCTTTCTCTGTTGGTGAGGTTGCACCTTTTAGAGGACCAAGTAGAAGGGAAATCGGGCACGGAAATCTTGCTGAAAGAGCACTGAAAAATTTGATACCGCCAGAGGAAGAATTCCCTTATACGATAAGGGTTGTTTCCGACATCCTTGAGTCAAATGGTTCGTCGTCAATGGCGACCGTTTGTTCCGGCACGCTTGCCTTGATGGATGGTGGAATTCCCTTGAAAAAACATGTTGCTGGGATTGCGATGGGGCTTGTAAAGGAAGGGGAAGAAGTTGCGATTTTGACCGATATACTTGGGAATGAAGATCGGCTTGGAGATATGGATTTCAAAGTTGCTGGGACAAGGGATGGGATAACGGCGTTTCAAATGGATATAAAGATAAGTGGAATAAGCTATGAGATTTTTGAGCGTGCCCTTGAACAAGCAAAAGAAGCGAGGATGAAGATTCTTGATATACTTGAAAAAACAATCCCGGGACCAAGACCTGAAATATCACCTTATGCACCGCGACTTATCACTACAAGGATTCCCGTTGAGATGATAGGGTGGGTTATAGGTCCAGCTGGGAAAAACATCAAAATGATGAAGCAAGAATTTGGCGCTGAGGTTTTCATAGAAGATGATGGGCTTGTTTGGATAAGTGGTCCAAATAAGGAATCTTGCGAAAAGGCAAAACAAATGGTTGAACAACTTGCAGAGGTTCCCGAAGTTGGAAAAGTTTACAAAGGCATCGTTAGGAAGATAGCTGATTTCGGGGCTTTTGTTGAAATTTTGCCCGGGAAAATTGGGCTTCTTCATATTTCTGAAATTGACCATAGGAGGATTGAGAAGGTATCTGATGTTTTGAAGGTTGGGGATGAAGTTGAAGTTCAAATCTTGACGATTGATGATATGGGGAGATTTACTTTGAGCAGGAAGTCGCTCATTCCAAAAGGGGAGCAAGTAAAACCACAGCAAACATCGCGTCAACAAACAACTTCTCAGTCGCATCCGCAAAGAACGAGAAAGTAAAATCTGTGGGTTTTACCTGCCCACAGGTTTCTTTTTTATTTTTGTGTTAAGAAAATCGCAATTGTTTTTTAATTGTTAAATTTTTATATTTTCACCTGCCGAAAGTTTAAAACAAATCAAGGACATAAATGGAAAATTCTATCCTTGATCTCAAGATAATCGCCACAAAAATCCGCATTGACATTATAAAAATGTTAAACCTCGCTGGTTCGGGTCATCCCGGTGGTTCTCTCTCCTGTGTTGAAATACTTGTTGCTTTGTTCTGGGAGAAGATAAAGAGGACGCCTGAAAATGCTTTGGATCCGAACAGGGATAGATTTATTTTATCAAAGGGACATGGAGTGCCAGCTTTATACGCTGTTCTTGCCCATAGAGGTGTAATCCCTTATGATGAACTTTTTACTTTGAGGAAAATAAACTCTCGTCTTCAAGGTCATCCTTCGCGACTTGATCTTCCTTATGTTGAAGCGTCAACTGGTTCACTTGGTCAGGGTTTGTCAATAGCTCAGGGGATTGCGCTTGCAGGTAAGATTGACAATAAAAGTTATAGGGTCTATTGTCTCCTTGGTGATGGCGAAATGCAAGAGGGTCAAGTTTGGGAAGCGATAATGTCCGCACCGAAATTTAAACTTGATAATCTTTGCGCGATAGTTGATTACAACAAGGGTCAAATTGATGGGTATGTTAGAGATGTGATGGACATTGAACCGCTTGTTGAAAAATTAAGGGCTTTTAATTGGAATGTAATTGAAATTGACGGTCATGATTTTGAGCAGATTTTAACTGCTTTTGACGAAGCTGAACTTGTTAAAGGTAAACCGACTTTTATAGTTGCCCACACGGTAAAAGGTAAAGGCGTCTCTTTTATGGAGGATAATCACGAGTGGCATGGGAAAGCACCAAATGATGATGAAACAAAGCTTGCTCTTGCTGAACTTGAAGCGCAATTGAACGAGCTTTTATCACAAAAGGTGGAGGTGAAATAATGCCAGCAAAAGCAACAAGGGTTTCATTTGGGGAGGCGCTTGAGGAACTCGGCGAAAAAATCCCTGAAAT
>JAPYWO010000182.1 GCA_028276305.1 Candidatus Thermokryptus sp. | reverse complement strand
CGGAAATAATCCTTCTAAATGTAGTTGAACCAGTTATGTTCATCGCTGACCTCACGATGGGGCAAATCAACATACCATCAATTGAAAGTGAGATGCTTCAGAAATCCGAAGAAAAGATGAAGGAGATCACCGACAGCTTGAAAAATAGTTTCAAAGTAAATGGAATCGTCAAACTTGGCAAGCCGGACAGGGAGATAATTGAGCTTGCTAACATTGAAAAGGTTGATTTAATAGTCATCGGGACTCACGGACACAGTAGAGTTGAACATTTATTATTTGGAAGCACCGCTGAAAAAGTAATTCGCAAGTCAAATTGTTCTGTCCTGATAGTAAAACCGTTTGCGCAAAGTTAATCCTTTTTTTCAAGGTAAGCCATTTCCCCGGCTTTGATAATTTTAAGGAATGAATCAATCTTTAAACTCGCCCCTCCAACAAGAGCACCGTCAACATCTGGCTGTGAAAGAAGCGAATAAGCATTCTCCGCCGTGACACTTCCGCCATACTGAATTGTCAACTTATCAGCCACATCAGAATCAAATAAACCAGCCACGACTTCCCTTATGAATTTATGCGCCTCCTGCGCTTGTTCAGGGGTTGCGTTTCTACCTGTTCCTATAGCCCAAACCGGCTCATAAGCTATAATGACACCCTTCACCTCATCAGCACTTAAACCTGAAAGCGTCCCCCTAACCTGTCTTTCAATAACTTCAAATGTTTTCCCCTGTTCTCTTTCTTCAAGCGTCTCCCCGATACATATTATCGGCTTGAGTTCAAATTCAAGCGCCTTCTTCACTTTTTTATTTACGATTTCATCCGTCTCGTAAAAATACCTTCTCCTTTCGGAATGACCAAGTATTACATATTCACACTTGACCGATTTTAACATCTTCGGAGATACTTCACCTGTATAAGCACCTTCAACCTCGTAAAACATATTTTGCGCCCCAAGCTTTACATTTGTCTCTTTAAGCAGTTCAGACGCCACATAAAGGGATGTAAAAGGAGGACAAACGACAACTTCAACTGATAAATTTTGACCGATGAGATTATTTTTCAATGGTAAAATGAAATCAAATGTCTCTTTTATGTCCTTGTTCATCTTCCAATTCCCGGCGATGATCATCCTTCTCATTTTTCAGGTTCTTTTTATTTTAATAAAAAGGGCATCCATAAAGGATGCCCTAAAAGTTACGAGCAACCACTTGTTGAACCACAGTTTGGACAAACATAACATGAACCCGACCTTTGCATAATCGTCCCGCAACTTGGACATGGAGGAGCATCTGATTGAGATTCAAACACCTGTTTCTCGTACTTCTCAAGTGCCTCGCTCTTCGGCGCTACTCCCTTTTCCATTAAATATGTTCCGTTCAAAACATCGGTATAGTCAATGTTGCTTGGCTGTTCATCTGGTTTCAAAAATTTCTTCCCAAGCCATCTGAAAATGTAATCAATGATTGACTTAGCTATCGGTATATCGGGATTATTCGTATAACCGCTTGGTTCAAACCTCATATGGCTAAATTTATCAACGAGAACTTTCAACGGGACACCATATTGAAGTGCGAGTGAAATCGCAGTTGCAAACGCATCCATCAAACCACTTAAAGTTGAACCTTCTTTACTCATCGTTATGAAAATTTCCCCAGGCGTTCCATCAGGGTACATCCCAACCGTTATATAACCTTCATGACCGGCAACGCTAAATTTGTGGGTGATGGAATTTCTTTCATCAGGAAGGCGACGACGAATCGGTCTATACTCAATCTTTTTCTCCTCTTTTTTATCTTCCAAACTTGTTGAGAGAGGTTGCGTTCCTTTGCTACCATCTCTATAAATGGCGATCGCTTTCAAACCCATTTTCCAAGCGTCTATGAATAACTGCATTACATCATCAACGCTTACATCATTTGGCATATTAACGGTTTTTGAAATTGCACCGGAGATAAACGGTTGAACAGCAGCCATCATCTTAACATGACCCATATAATGAATAAATCTCTTACCCTTGGCTGGCTTAAAAGCGCAATCAAAAACAGGCAAATGCTCCTCTTTCAAATGCGGTGCGCCCTCTATCGTATCATTTTTGTCAATGTAATCAACTATATCCTTTATCTGTTTCTCGTTATAACCAAGTTTTTTCAAAGCAAGAGGGACAGTGTTATTGACTATCTTCAAAAAACCACCACCCACGAGCTTCTTATACTTTACAAGAGCGATATCAGGTTCAATTCCAGTAGTATCGCAATCCATCATAAAACCAATCGTTCCGGTAGGAGCTAAAACTGTAACCTGTGCATTTCTATAACCATACTTTTGCCCGAGTTCATAAGCTTCCTTCCATATCTTTTTCGCCGACTCAAAAAGTTCGCCCGGGATTAAATTTTTATCAATTTTGTCAACATAAGACATATGTTTCCTTATCACTCCAAGCATTGGTTCTCTGTTAAGTTCAAATCCTCTAAATGGTCCCATCTCCTTCGCTATCAAAGCTGATTGTCTATATGCTTCACCTGTCATTATCGCAGTTATAGCTCCCGCATACGCCCGCGCTTCATCACTATCATAAGGCAAACCAAGAGACATAAGCAATGCGCCAAGATTAGCATATCCCAAACCAAGTGGTCTATAATCCCGGCTATTTTTTTCAATCGCCTTCGTCGGATAACTCGCATTATCTACAATTATCTCCTGAGCTGTTATTAAAATGTCAACAGCTTGACGGAACGAATCAATATCAAAACTGCCATCATCTCTTCTAAATTTCATCAAGTTCAATGAAGCGAGATTACAAGCGCTATCGTCAAGAAACATGAATTCAGAACAAGGATTGCTCGCATTTATCCTTCCGGTGTTCGGACAAGTATGCCAGCTGTTTATGGTTGTGTCAAATTGCATTCCAGGGTCACCGCAAATCCACGCTGCTTCAGCTATCATCCTCATAATATCCCTTGCCCTGTATGTATCGCATATCTCACCGGTGGTCACATACCTTGTATGCCACTGCTTATCCTCAAGAACCGCCCTCATAAAATCATCCGTAACCCTAACGGAATGATTTGCGTTCTGGAACTGGACTGAATCATAAGCTCCACCCGGGACATTAAACCCGGGGTCATAACCCGCCTTTATTAAAATATGCGCTTTTTTCTCCTCTTCAGCTTTTGACTTTATGAAATCAATTATATCTGGGTGATCAACATTTAAAATGACCATCTTTGCAGCTCTTCTCGTCTTACCACCGCTTTTTATTACACCAGCGAAAGCATCAAATCCCCTCATAAACGAAACTGGACCACTTGCAATTCCACCACCAGAGAGTTTTTCCTTTGAAGAACGAAGCGTTGAGAAGTTGGTCCCAGTCCCAGAACCATACTTAAACAACATACCCTCCGTCTTCGCAAGTTCAAGAATTGATTCCATGGTGTCCTGAACAGAGTTTATAAAACAGGCAGATGCTTGCGGTTTTTCCTCAACCCCGACATTGAACCAAACAGGCGAGTTAAAAGAAGCATATTGATTGACCAATAAATAAACAAGCTCGTTATAAAAAATATCCGCAGATTCATCATCCGCAAAATATCCATCCTTCACCCCCCAATTCGTTATCGTCCTTGCGACTCTTTCTATCAATTGTTTTACACTGTACTCCCTCTCTGGAGTCCCAACCTGACCGTGAAAATACTTTGACACGACTATATTCGTAGCAAGCATTGACCAAAAAGCGGGAACCTCAACTCCTTTCTGTTCAAAAACAACTTCCCCTTTCTCATTCGTTATAACAGCGTCCCTTCTCTCCCATTGAATTTCATCAAACGGATGAACTCCCTCCTTCGTGAAGAACCTCTTGAATTTGATCCCCCTTTTTAAAGATTTATCAACAGACAAAACATCACTGTTCTGTGTTGACCCATCTACTGTTTTTTTCTTAACATACTCCATAAATCCTCCTTAATTTATTTAACTTTAATTTTTTAGGCGTGTTTCATCACGACTTACACAAATATAAAAATTTAAAGCACAAATGTCAATAGCCAGAAGAACTCGTCGGGGACATAGAAAATTGTCTTTGAAGAAATGTAGCGGTTTTTCAAGTGATAAAAAAGTGTCTCACATTTTGACAATGATTTATCAGCGAGTTTGACTTTTCAAGTTGGATATATTAATTTAATTTCAGACGGAAAACAAAGCTGGGATGATATCATGATGGCAAATCAATCCATCCCGGAAGAAATCAAGGGGGTAAATCTCACCGATGACATTTGTAAGGAAATTGAAAATTTGATAAGAACAGCTGGCTTAAGCGCTGAGGAAAAAATTAAA
>JAPYWO010000181.1 GCA_028276305.1 Candidatus Thermokryptus sp. | reverse complement strand
CACGAACCTCGCCTTTGTGCAAAACAATTATCCTATCCGAATTCTGAATCGTTGATAACCTGTGAGCTATGATTATAGCAGTCCTATTTTCAAGGAGTTTGTCAATCGCCTTTTGGACGATGTATTCAGTCTCCACATCAACACTTGAAGTCGCTTCATCAAGGACAAGTATCTTCGGGTCATAAACAAGCGCCCTGACAAATGAAATAAGTTGTCTTTCGCCAACTGAAAAGTTTGCCCCTCTTTCATGCACGGCTTCAAAATATCCCTTCGGCAGTTTTTCAATGAACTTATCCGCACCTATTAACCGAGCCGATTCAACGACCTTTTCAAAGGGAATTTTTTCATTACCAAGCGTTATGTTGGTCAAGATATCTCCAGAAAATAGCATCACATCCTGTAAAACAATCGCTATGTGCTTTCTTAAGTCCCTTTCGTCAATGTCTTTTATATCTATCCCATCTATTAAAATTTGTCCCCTCTGAACCTCATAAAACTTACCGATCAAATTTATAATTGTGCTCTTCCCAGAACCAGTTGCACCAACGATTGCGACTTTTTCTCCTGCATTAATTTTAAAAGAAACATTTTTCAAAATCCAGTCCTCATCGCTTAAACCATCCGAATCGTCTTTATATTTGAACCACACATTCCTAAACTCAATTTCACCCCTTACCTTCTCAAGCTTAACTGGGTTCTCTGGCTGTTTTATGAAAATTTTTGTGTCAAGAAGTTTAAAAATCCTCTCGGCTGAAGCCATAGCCGTTTGAAAGATGTTGTACTTCTCTGAAAGGTCTCTAACTGGTCTGAAAAACATCTCCGTATATTGGATGAAGGAAATTAAAACACCTATCGTCACAGTTCCTTTTACGACTTCGCCACCACCATACCAAATTATCAAAGCAATTCCAATCGCACTTATAAGTTCAACAACTGGAAAGAAAACCGCGTAGTAAAAAATTGACTTTATGTTCGCATCCCGATATTTTGAATTTATTCGATCAAATTTTCTAAACTCCTCCTCTTCTCTGTTGAAGACCTGAACGACGCTTATCCCCGAGAAATGTTCCTGAAGAAAAGCGTTGATCCGCGCTATCAAAGTTCTAACCTCTCTATATGCTTCCCTTGCCTTCTTCCTGAAAAGAAATGTCGCATAAAAAAGCAAAGGCAAAACACTCAATGTCACAAGCGAAAGCTCAAAACTTAACTTAAACATGAAATAAAGAATCCCAATTATCGTAAATATATCGCCGAAAACGAGAACTATCCCGGATGAATACATCTCATTTAAAGATTCAACATCATTTGTAACCCTTGTGACAAGTCGCCCAGTTGGGTTTCTATCAAAAAATTTCAAAGCAAGCCGTTGAAGGTGAGAGAAAATCTCCATCCTTAAATCAAAAATCGTTTTATGCCCGATCCATTCCGTCGTGTAATTCAAAAGATATTGTATAACCCCCTGAACCAAAAGCAAGCCAAAAAGCAAAAGGGAAAGCTTGGCAAGACCAACATAATTTGACTTTAAAATATAATCATCTATTGCAAATTTAGTTATGTAAGGTCGCAGGGGATTGAGAATCGCAAGGACTATAACAAGAAAGACGGAGATCGCAACTTGCCTCCAATACGGTTTGACATACTTCAAAAGCCGTTTCATTAACCTTGAATCGTACGCCTTGCCTAAAACTTCATCTTCCCTGAAATCGTGCATAAAAAATGTTAATTTTTGTTTTACATCTTTTCAAGTTCTTCTTCAAGAATTTGCTTTTGATAAAGTTCAGCATAAATACCACCAAGCTCAATGAGTTCATCATGCGTGCCACTTTCAACAATCTCTCCATCGTCAAGAACAATTATGAAATCCGCATCTTTAACAGCAGTTATGCGATGGCTTATAATTATCGTTGTCCTACCTTTTCTATACTCTTTTAAATTTTTCAAAATTATCTCCTCGGTATACGCATCAACAGAGGAGAACGAATCATCAAGTATTAAAATTTTCGGCTCCTTTATTAAAGCCCTTGCAAGCCCAACCCTTTGCTTTTGCCCACCTGATAATGTTATCCCCCTTTCACCGACAATTGTATCAAATTTATTGGGAAACTCCATAATCTCGTCATAAATGTGAGCAATTTTAGCGACGCTAATAATTTTATCTTCGTCAACTCCATCAACTCCAAAAGTTATGTTATTTTTAACTGTGTCGGAGAAAAGAAACACATCCTGCTGGACATATCCTATACTTCCCCTTAAAACTTTCAACGGGATTTTTTTGACATTTACACCATCTATTAAAACCTCTCCCTTATCCGGGTCAAACAAGCGTGGTATTAAATTTACAAGTGTCGTCTTTCCACTTCCGGTATAACCGACGATTCCAACCGTTTGCCCTTGTTCAACTTTAAAACTCACACCCTTAAGAACATAATTTTCAGAGTCAGGATATTTAAACCACACATCCTTGAATTCAATCTCCCCGTTTATCTGCTTAATTGAGAAATCGGTTTCTTCCGTGTCCTTTATCTGGGGTTGAACGCGCATCACCTCAAGCAACCTATCCATTGAAGCTGCTGCTCTCTGCGTTAAGTTGATAATCCAACCAAAAGCTATCATCGGCCAAATAAGGTATCCGAGATAGATCAAAAACGATGTCAATTGCCCAAGCGTCATCGTCCCTTTTATCACCTGATAACCTCCATACCAAATGACAAGTATAATTGAAATCCCGGTTATCAAAATCATCAAAGGATATGTAAGCGATTGGACCTTTGCAAGTTTTATATTCTTGATGAAATACTCAAAATTTACCTTTCTAAACTTCTCAATCTCATAGTCCTCCCTCACATAAGATTTTATAACTCTAATCCCAGCGATGTTTTCCTGAGCCAGCGTCGTTATCGTTCCAAAATGTTCCTGGATGTCCTCATACCTCTCATGAACTATCTTTCCAACTTTATAAACGAGATACGATATCAACGGTAGCGGTATCAAAGTTATCAAGGTGAGTTTTAAATTCATTGAAAACATTATGGCAAGTATCACAACGAACTCAATGGTCGTCTCAATTGAATACATTATCCCTGGTCCAAGGAAATTTCTAACTGCGGGAATATCATTCGTAGCATAAGCCATTATATCGCCAACCTTTTTATCTCGGAAATACAGATAATGTAGCCCCTGAACATGGCGGTAGAAATCATTGCGCATATCATACTCAATTTTCCTTGAAGCCACAATTATCGTTTGTCTCGTGAAAAAAGAAGCAATCCCACTTAAAATTGTTGAACCAAGAATGAGCGACGCAAAAAGCGAGAGTTTCTCAAAGGTAACCCCTGCCTTTAAGTCATCAACAGCTCGCCCAATTAAAATCGGGATGATGACATAAAAGAACTCACTCAAAAGTATAGCCAAAATTCCAAGGAAAATTAACCTCTTGTATTTCAAAATATATGGTTTAAGCTCAAGTAACGAGCGCATTAGTAACCCGGGATTTTTTTAAAAATTACACAAAAGATACTTTAAAAGGCAAATTACTTTCCTCGCAAAGGACCGAAAATCAGTATAACAGCAACGATTGGAAAGATTAACAAACCAAGAAACGGATTATCCGAGATATGTGGCAATTGAACATTCAAAAGATAAAGACCAGCCAAAAGAACGCCGGTTATTGATTCCCCAGCCACTAGACCTGAGGCGAGCAAAATACCGCGATTTTCTATCTTTATCGCATCCGCTTCTGAAATTCCCTTGCGTTTCACAATCTGATCAATTACATACTTTATCAAGCCACCTACAAAAATTGCCGATGTCGTTTCAAATGGAAGATACATTCCAACAGCTATAAGAGTTGGGGAAGGCGATTTCAAAAGAATAAGAACAAAAGCGAGAACTCCACCGAAGATCACAAGTGGCCAGGCAATTTCACCACTTACAATTCCCTTTGACATAACGCTCATCAACCCAGCTTGTGGAGCTGGAAGATACTTACCGCCTATTCCTCCCTCAGTTCCCTTGTGAAGTATTGACATTGGGAAAACAAGCACAAGCGCAGTAAATAAAACGCCTATAATTTCAGCGATTTGCATTTTTCTTGGCGTTCCTCCCAAAATTTGACCAACTTTTAAATCCTGGAGCATGTCTCCAGCTATCCCAAGCGCTGTGCAAACAACAGCTGCTACACCGAGTACAACTTCAACTCCCTTCGTCCCCTTTACTCCAAGAGCTACCATCAACACGGCAGATATAACAAGCGATGAAAGCGTCAAACCAGAAATAGGATTGTTTGAACCACCCATAACACCAACGAGATATCCAGCAACAGCAGAAAATA
>JAPYWO010000180.1 GCA_028276305.1 Candidatus Thermokryptus sp. | reverse complement strand
GGTGATTCCTCAAACGCTTGACGATTTGTATTGCTTCATTTTTGACATTTTCAATGAACTCTTGAAATTCAGGATAACTGGCGCAGGCAAACATAAAATCCTGCCATATCATTATGCCAAGTTCATCGCACTTTTCATAAAAGTAATCATCTTCATAAATCCCGCCACCCCAAACCCTAAGCATGTTTAGGTTTGCCTCTTTTGCCATTTCAAGTAGTTTATCATAATCATCTCTTCCAACTCTCGGCAAGAAACTATCCGCTGGAATCCAATTTGCCCCTTTGCAAAAGATTTTCTCCCCGTTTAACTCAAATATAAAACTTTCACCGTCCTCATCTTTTTCCTGAACCAAGCGAACCGTCCTTATCCCAAACTTTTTCTCCACTCTATCAATCAACTCCCCATCTTTAAAAATTTCAACTACCGCGTTATAAAGCGCCTGCTCCCCATAACCGTTTGGAAACCATAATCTCGGCTCATAAATTTCAAACCCATGTGTCCTTACTCTATCATGTTTTTTCTGAACAAAATTTCTCTCGTAAATTTTTTCGCTCCCAAAGAAAACTGTGAGAACCAATTCAATATCATCATCAGTAAATTTCTCAATCTCAACCTCCGCAAGTATATCGGCTTTGGAATTTGATATTGAAACTGTTTTGAACCAAACATTCTTTATCCTTCCAAACTTCAAAAACTCAATATAAACCGGCTTCCAAATCCCGGATGTTGTTAAAACAGGTCCCCAATCCCAGCCAAATGAATACTGCGCCTTCCTTAGATAAACCCTATGGGAAGCAAGTTCAACTGGCAATTTTCCGTATTTATTTTCAAGCTCTTTTGCGACAAAGGTTGGTGATTTAAAAACAACCTCAACTTCGTTCTCACCTTGTTTTAAATTTTCCTTTACATCAAAAGAATACGGAATGAACATATTTTCAAACGAGCCAATTTCCACGCCATTCAACTTAACAGTCCCAACTGTGTCAAGCCCTTCAAAGGTAAGCTTTATTGAATTAAAGTCAGTGAAATCAAAATCAACGAGAAATCTTTTCCTGTAAACCCAATCAACTTTATCAACCCATTGAACAAGATTTTCATTTGCTTCAAAAAATGGGTCGGGGATCAAACCATTCCTTAAAAGGTCAAGATGCACAACTCCCGGGACAAAGGCGACTTGCCAGTTAAGAAGCTTTTGTTTCAATTCCTCTGGGATAAAACCTTCCGAACAGATCTTAAACTCCCATTCTCCATTCAGGTCAACGATTTTTTTCATCTATTCTTGAAGACGGGCTTTCTTTTTTCAAGGAATGCAGATGTTCCCTCTTTAAAGTCCTCCGTTCCACAGCATATAGCGAAGAGCGTTGCCTCAAGATGTAACCCATCGGTCAAAGTTGTCTCATAAGCCATATTAACAGCTTTGATCGCCATACGAACTGCGATTTGTGGTTTTGATGCAAGCGTCTTTGCGAGTTCTTCCGCCTCCTTCATAAGCTCTGATAGAGGGACGACTTTGTTTACCACACCCATTTCATAAGCTTCTTTTGCTGTAAATCTTCTACCCGTCAAGATGAGTTCCATCGCTTTCGTCTTACCAACGAGTCGCGTCAGCCGTTGTGTCCCACCGTATCCAGGGATTATCCCGAGGTCAATTTCTGGTTGACCGAAAACCGCGTTTTCTGATGCAATTCTGAAATGACAAGCCCAAGCAAGTTCACTCCCACCTCCCAAGGCATAACCATTCACAGCAGCGATGACAGGTTTCCCAAGGTTTTCAATTAAGTTGAAAATTTCCTGCCCGCGCTCTGCGAATTCACGACCGGTGACGGCATCAAGTTTGTTAAGTTCAGAAATATCCGCACCAGCAACAAAGGCTTTTTCCCCAGCACCAGTAATGATGACCGCGTAAATATCATCATCATTTTTAATCCTTATAAAAACATCCCTTAACTCGGACATCGTCTGGAAATTTAATGCGTTTAACTTCTCAGGTCTGTTAATTGTAACATAAGCGATTTTGTCTTTGACCTCAAATAAAATGTTTTGATACATTTCGCCCTCCAATTACTTTTAAATTTCAACTTTACACTTGATAAAATTTTTATACCAGTTTTCATATTCATTCGGTTTTGCCAAATGAATTTGAAAAACTCCTGGCTTGTATCCCTCTGTAAGCAAAACCTTTATTCTCGCCTGTTCAATCGCTCCCTCAGGGATATTATCCGAGATTATCAAAATGTCAATGTCGCTCATAGGGTTATAATCTCCGCTGACAACGGAGCCGAAAACGAAAACCTTTACATCTCCAAGCAATTTCTTCGCTCTTTCTTTAATCTCGCGCGCATATATTAAATAATTCTCAAGATATTCTTTCCTCTCCAGTGCTTCCTCAAGGACTATTTCATAAAAGCTTTTCATTCCCCACTTCCTCCAAAAATTTCACTAGTTTATCAGCAAAATCCAAAAGCGATTCAACCTCATCACGATTATACTCCTTACCAAGATACCTTGACGAGAGATAAGCACTTTCCATACTTTGAAGTTGCAAGGATATATTTAAGATAAAGTTGGCATGCTTGTTCAATTTCAAAAGCGCTGATATTATAAAAACCATCTTCAAAATTTCTTCGGGCTAATTTGTAAAATTCCATCGCTCTCCTCTTCAAAAACTCCTCTTTCCCCATATCACCACGCTATCTCTATTCTTGATTGATCGCCGACCATAAACTTATGAACTCTTGGCTTCCCAACCGCCTCAACTATCTCAACATCATTGCCAAGCAAACTACTCTCAATTCTTATTCCCACATTCAAAATTTTGCAATTCTTCATCACTATGCTATATTCAATTTCACTGTTAAGAACGAAACTGCCCTCATCAATAGAGGTATAAGGACCGATATAGCTTCCCTCAATTATGCAATTTTTCCCTATGATAGCTGGACCTCGGATTATGCTGTTTTTAACCCGTGCACCTCTCTCAAGTATAACTTTTCCTTCAATTTTCGTGCTTTGGTCAACTTCAACATTTTCCTCAACCCTAGGTTCAAGCGAATCCAAAACAAGGCGATTCGCTTCAAGCAAATCCTCGGGTTTTCCCGTATCCTTCCACCAACCGGTTATCTCCGCGTAGCCGACTTTATAACCTTTCTCAATCAAGTATGTATGCGCATCTGATATTTCAAGCTCGCCACGCCAACTTGGTTTTATATTTTTAACGGCTTCAAAAATTGAACTGTCATAAAAATAAATTCCAGCAACCGCAAAATTACTTTTCGGGGTTTTCGGTTTCTCTTCAATTCTGACAATTTTACCATCAACTATTTCAGGTACGCCAAACCTCTGTGGGTCCTTCACCTTTGCGAGAGTTAAAAAACAATTGTAATGATTTTTTTCAAACTCCTCAACAAACTTTTTTATTCCACCAACGAACATATTATCCCCAAGATAAAAAACGAACTTATCTTTTCCGATGAAATCTTCAGCTATCAAAACAACATGCGCAAGCCCAAGCGGTGCTTCCTGAGGTATGTAAGTTATCTTGACACCCCAACGACTCCCATCACCTATAGCTTTTGGGACCTCATCGCTATCCGCATTATGAACTATACCAATTTCCTTTATACCCGCTTCAGCCACTGTCTCAATTGCATAATGAAGCATTGGCTTGTTAGCTATCGGTATTAAATGTTTATTCTGAGTGTGGGTTAAAGGTCTAAGACGGGTTCCCTTTCCCCCGCTTGCAATAAGTGCCTTCATCAAACTTCACAAAGTTTGTTTTCAAGTATTTTCCCCTAAATTTAAAAAAATTCAAGGGATTTATCAACCCGCCCCCAAAATACCCTCAATTTTTTCAGCAAGATTGAAATCTTTTTCCGTCACACCGTTCAAACTATGAGTCCGCAAATAAATTTTAACACGATTATATTCAATTAAAATGTCAGGATGATGATCAACTTTCTCCGACTCAAACGCCACTTTTAAAACAAACGCCATCGCATCACGAAAATTTTTAAACTTAAACTCACGCCAAATCCTATCACCCTGCTCATCATAAGCCCAACCTTCTAAACGCTTTAATCTATCTTTGATTTCCTCAATTGTAAATTTCATAACCTTATCCCTTTTAATTTTACCTCAATCCATCACATTTCTCAAAAACGGCGGTTTCCCTTCCAGTGTCTTTTTATTATCAAAATCACTCACTTCTCCCTTATTTTCAATCACTACCCCTCTGCGTAAGTATGCTGGTCTTTTGGTCTCCGTCTCCTTGTAATTTATCCTTTCATCGTCAACCTCATAAACTGGTGTCACCCTTCTCGGCACCGGTGGAGTTTTTTTTGGCGAAACGCTA
>JAPYWO010000179.1 GCA_028276305.1 Candidatus Thermokryptus sp. | reverse complement strand
CCTTAAGTCCAAGTCCTGTTATTTGCCTGACTATTTTTATAACATTCAACTTTTGAGCCCCTGGATTCACAAGTATAACATCAAATTCCGTCTTTTCCTCAGCTGCTGGTTGCGCCCCTGCTGGAGCCGGACCAGGAGCACCCGGTACGACGACTGGAGCCGCAACCGCTGCAGCACTTACGCCAAACTTTTCCTCAAGGATTTTCTTTAACTCAACTGCCTCAAGCAATGTGAGTTTCTCAATTCTTTCTACGATCTCCTCAACTATTTGTGATGGCATTTTTCTCCTCTATAATTTTTGTTTTTAAAATTCTTTTATGAACCTTTTTCTTCAAGTTTTTTAGCGATCGCATCAATTACAAGAACAAGTTCAGATAAAACAGCATTCAAAGCGAAAACTATACCACTGGCAGGCGAAGCTATACTTCCAATTATACCTGCGATAATATCCGCTTTTGAAGGCAAATTTGCAAGTTCATCAAGCTTTGAACCATCATATACTTGTCCCTCAATGAAAATCGCCTTAACCGATGGCTTGTCAATTTTACCCTTCACCTTCTTGATCAATCTCACTGGCGTGATTGGGTCATCGTATCCAATCGCAACAGCTGTTGGACCTTCAAGATATTTAAACAAACTATCATAGCCACCGACATTCTGCATCGCTATCCTCAAAAGGGTATTTTTCGCAACCTTATATTCCACACCAGCGCTCTTCAGCTCTTTTCTCAACTCATTCACCTCAGCAACTGTCATCCTTGTAAAGTCAGCCAAGACAATTCCTTTGGCTTTTGAAAATTTTTCAGCCATCTCAGATATGACCTTTGCTTTCTCCTCTCTCTTCATCTTGAACCTCAAAATTTTTTAAATTAAAATATCACCTCTCTTTCAAAGAGTGCGTCCTCTTTTACCAGAGATGTTGGCTTAGAAGCAACCCTTTCTATGATAAACTCATAATAGAGTTTTTATCAATCTTTATCCCTGGACCCATCGTACTTGAAATAGTGATGTTCTTTATATACTGACCCTTAACCGATGGGGGTCTCAACTTTATAATTGTTGAAAGCAATGTTTTGATGTTCTCAATCAACTTCTCATTTTCAAATGAAACTTTTCCTACCGAAGCATGGATATTCCCGGCTTTATCAACCCTAAACTCAACTCTACCCGATTTAGCTTCTCTTACCGCCTTTGCCACATCATTGGTAACGGTTCCACTTTTTGGATTTGGCATCAAACCTCTTGGTCCAAGTATTTTACCGAGTTTTCCAACTTCACCCATTACCTCCGGCGTTGCGATTATAACATCTACATCCGTCCATCCTTCCTTTATCTTGTTTATATACTCATCAAAACCCACATAATCAGCGCCAGCTTCAATTGCCTCTTTCTCTTTTTCTGGTTGCTTTGTCAAAACAAGAACGCGAACCTTTTTCCCCGTCCCATACGGTAAAACAACCGTCCCACGAACCATCTGATCCGCATGTCTTGGGTCAACTCCAAGACGAACAGCTATATCAACCGTCTCATCAAACTTCGCTGTTGCGGTTTCCTTAACCTTTTGGACCGCTTCTTCAAGTGAATACGCCTTTGATTTATCAATTTTCTTCAGTGCTTCAAGATATCTTTTGCTATGCTTTGCCATTTTCCCTTTTCAAAATTAAATTTTTAATCAACCACTTCAATTCCCATGCTTTTAGCCGTACCCTCTATCATACGCATCGCAGCTTCAATATCATCAGTATTCAAATCAGGCATCTTCATCTGCGCAATTTCCCTTATCTGCTGACGTGTGACCTTGCCAACTTTAACACGTTTTGGTTCGGACGATCCTTTTTCTACTCCCGCTGCTTTTTTTAACAAGACAGAAGCAGGAGGTGTTTTTACAACAAATGTAAATGACTTGTCTGAATAAATCGTCACAATGACAGGCAATATCAAACCCATTTTATCCTGGGTTCGCGCATTGAACTGCTTACAGAACTCCATTATGTTTATACCTCGTTGACCTAAAGCTGGTCCAACCGGCGGTGCTGGAGTTGCCTGCCCACCAGGTATTTGTAACTTAACATATCCTACAACTTTTTTGGCCATCTCAATTAAAAAATTATTTTTTAATTTTCACCTTTCAACTTCAACTTGTGTGAAATCAAGTTCAACAGGCGTTTTTCTTCCGAAGATATTGATCATCACCTTCAATTTCATCTTCTCGGAATTAACCTCTTGAATCACCCCTTGAAAATCAGTAAACGGACCTTCAATAACTCTAACTGAATCTCCCACCCTAAACGGGACATCAACTCTTTCGCCTTCCTCAACACGCCCAACAAATCTTTCCACCTCATCTTCTCTTAAAGGCACTGGATTTCCTTTCGGACCAACAAAACTAACAACCGAAGGTATACTTTTGATAAAATTCTTCACCTCATCGTCCATTTCCGCCTCAATCAAGATATAACCTGGGAAAAATGCCTTGACGCGCGATTTCTTTTTACCTTCTTTTACTACTGTAACTTTCTCTGTCGGGACAAAGACACTAAAAATTTTATCCTTGAACTTACCCTCAGCAAGTTCATTTTCAATATACTTCTTAACTCTGTTTTCATGCCCTGAATATGTCCTCACAGCATACCATCTTCTTGCCATATCAAACATCAGAATATAACTTTTAAAATTTCAGTTACGATGATATCAATTATCCAAATCACAATTGTAAACAAAAGACAAGCAACGACGACAACCTTTGTTGATTCAATCAATTCATCTTGCTTTTGCCAGGTGACCTTTTGCATCTCTTTGTAGATATCGGTAAAAAAGTTGATGATTTTTTCTCTCATCAGATGATTTTTTATGAATTTTCTAAAATGCACGCCCGGAGGGACTCGAACCCCCAACCTGCGGTTTTGGAGACCGCTGCTCTACCAGTTGAGCTACGGGCGTATCCCATTTAGCGCGTTTCCTTGTGGATTGTATGTTTATTGCAATGTTTACAATACTTCTTATATTCAACCCTTTCAGGGTGCTTACGCCTATTTTTCGTCGTGGTATAATTTCTCCTCTTGCAAACAGTACATTCAAGCGTGATTATCTCTCTCCCTTCGCTTTTAGCCATTTAATGAAAATTGCTTTATTATAAAAAAATTTTTGAGCTCGCGACCGGGATTGAACCGGTGACCTCGTCCTTACCAAGGACGCGCTCTACCAACTGAGCTACGCGAGCTTTTGAGCGGGCGACGGGACTCGAACCCGCGACCACCAGCTTGGAAGGCTGGCGCTCTACCATCTGAGCTACACCCGCTCAAAACAAGTGGGTGGGGAGGGATTCGAACCCCCTCAGGCTTCACGCCACTGGGTTTACAGCCCAGCCCGGCTCTCCAACTCCGGCGCCCACCCATCACCAGAGCTGGCGCGGGGATTTGAACCCCGGACCTGCTGATTACAAGTCAGCTGCTCTACCAACTGAGCTACGCCAGCTTTAAAAGAACTCCTTGCTTAAGTGCAATCATAAATATAATCATTCAACTTAAAAAAAGCAAGAATTTCAACCCGAACTGGGTCCATACTTCAACATCCTCAACTTTATCTCCTTAACTATCGCATGATACTCCTCCAAATAATCCTTCGGCGGTGTCACCTTAACCCAATTCCCCAAACCCATACTCGCCTGAACTTCAAATTCCAATACGGTATTGTAAATCTGATAACTTCTAAAATAAACGCTTGTCCTACCACGAGGTATTATGTGAACCTTCACCCTATCGCGAAACAACACTCCTATCGTATCAGAACCAATCGCCATCTGCCCATCTCTCAAACGCCAGTATGTCTGCATAACATAGTAATCTTTCGTCGGATCAACTATTTCAATAGTATACTCATAAAGTTGCAAAATAAAACTCGTCTCGTTTATGATGTAATTCTTATCTGTGTTAAATGAAATCTCATAAGAAACCACTCCGGTTCCGCTTCCTAAATTCCCAGCCCGACATCCAAAAATAACCGAAATTAAAACAACCCCGAACAAAAATCTAAAAAACATATCTATTCCCTCCTTTATTGTGTAGTCGGTGGCACTCCACTGTCAGATTCAGGTGTTCCGCTCAATCCCCATATCAATGTATATGTCCCAATGATAATTAAACCAAGTACAATGATGAAAAACAAACTCGTCATAATAGAAGCTCCACGCGGTAATATCTTCCTGATGAAATCTCTGTCTATCTTCTTAACGCCTTCATCTATATTGTCATACCGCCAAGTTATATCAACAGTGTGAAATCTTGAATTTAACTTATCATAACACTCAAACCTTCCAACAAGAAAAACATCATTCGTGTCTTTACCCTGATTCACAAAAC
>JAPYWO010000178.1 GCA_028276305.1 Candidatus Thermokryptus sp. | reverse complement strand
AGAAGTTCAACCGCCATTGTGATCGCAGATGTCAAAGCAGAAGCAGCTTTAATTGAATACTCGGCAATTAGAGCCTGTGCTTTATGTTCAAGGTCAAGCCCCTTTAAAACAGGAAATTTATCCTTCAAATTCTGAATAGCCGTGCCAATTATAACATCAAGTGGGACCTTTTGAAGTTGCTCAGCGAGGGTTTTAAATTGATTCGTAAAAGCGGGGAAAAGGAAAAAAATTAAAATCCCAAGCAAAACCAACAAACTCGCGAAAACGACCAAAGTGGCAACGGTGCGATTTAAACCAACACTTTCAAAATATGTAACAAGTGGATTTAAAGCAACGGATAAAAAAACTGAGATTATAACTATAAGCGAAATATCTATCGCCTTTGACGCAACCCAAACAAAAAGAAGTATAATCACTGGAATACCGATGAAGACGAATAAATTTCTCCAAAACATAAATCAATCCGATGTTAAGTTTTCAAAATCATCAAATACCTCCCTCATGACGCGATTTATCGTTTCAAACTTAAAGCCACGCCTCAAAAGAAACTCATAAATTCTCCGTTTATATTCATCTCTTCCCTTCTTCCTTTTCTTTAACGACTTAATTTGTTTCAATTTTCCCTGTGCCAAGTCAAGGGCGATCTCAAACTCATCTATCAAATTTTCTCTTTCCGATAAAACCTCATCAACTATCTCACTTGAAATCCCCTTAGATAAAAGTTCGCGCCTCAGGGCAAGCGCACCAAGCGTCTTTGAACGCGATTTATTAAGTACAAAATTTCTCGCATATTCAAGGTCGTTTATAAAGCCGTAATTTCTTAGTTCTTCAACGACTTTTGAAACCAAATCAGATTGAAAACCTTTCGCCTTAAGCTTATCGCTTACTTCTTTTAAAGTTCTCGGCTTATAGCTTATAAACCTGTATGCTATCTCCTTCGCCAAAATTACTTCTGATTCCGACTTCATTTCCTTAATTTGTTCCTCGGTCAATTGCTTTCCCACTTTCACTTTAAACTTAACTATGAAATCAATATAAGATAAAATTTCCCTCCCATCGTTTAAATATATAAGATACCACTCCTTCGTTCGCTTCTTGCGCTTTAAATTCACCACGGTGGGCATTTATCCGAAAATTTTATCTCTTTTTGCTCGCTTTGCTTTCCTGCTGTACTTCCTCAATTGGCTCCTCGGTTTCCTCTGCTCTCTTCTCTATAACCTCTGGCAACAAGCCAAGTTTTTCCCTGACGAGATATTCAACCTCTCTCAATAATTCCTCATTCTCGGTGAAAAACTTTTTGACGGCGTCCCTTCCTTGTCCTATGCGTTCATCTTTATACGAGTACCAAGAACCGCTTTTTTGAATTATACCAAGCGATACAGCAGTGTCAACGAGATCGTTGATCTTTGAAATCCCCTCATTATAAATTATGTCAAACTCCGCCTCTTTAAAAGGCGGGGCGACTTTATTTTTCACAACCTTGACTCTCACCCTGTTGCCAATTATCTCTTGACCTTCCTTTATGACATCAATTTTTCTTATATCAAGTCGCACAGCTGCATAAAACTTCAAAGCATATCCGCCCGTTGTGGTCTCTGGATTACCGAAGACGACGCCAATTTTACTTCTTAGCTGATTCGTGAAGATTACGCTTGTATTTGACTTGTTAATCGCCGATGCAAGTTTTCTAAGAGCTTGAGACATAAGCCGAGCTTGAGCCCCCATGGTTGCATCTCCCATCTCACCTTCAACTTCAGCCCTTGGGACGAGCGCAGCAACGGAATCAATCACTATGACATCAATCGCTCCACTTCTAACGAGTGCTTCAACTATTTCAAGGGCTTGTTCTCCAAATTCAGGTTGTGATAAAAGCAAATTGCTTACATCAACCCCAAGTCGTTTAGCGTAATTCAAGTCAAGCGCATGTTCAGCGTCAATAAAAGCAGCAAGCCCGCCTTTCTTCTGCGCTTCCGCAATTATATGAAGACAAAGCGTCGTCTTTCCCGATGACTCAGGTCCGAAAATTTCCGTTATCCTTCCTCTCGGGACACCGCCAATCCCAATTGCTGCATCAAGCGAAATTGAACCTGTTGAAATTGCCTCAACCCGTGCAATGGGTCCTTCGCCAAGGCGCATTATAGCTCCTTTACCATACTCCTTCTCAATCTGCTGAATCGTCGTTTGAAGTATCTTCATCTTTTCGCTCCTGTCAAGCGCCATTTTAAATCACTCCCCTAATTTAATTTTCTTTAAAATTGTATAAACTGAACCACTTGGTTTAAGGTCACTTTTCATTATTAGAACCTCGGCTATCTCACCTGGCTCCGACTCAAAATTAATACTTTCAATTTTATTAATCAAGCGTTCAACATTTTTCAAATTCTTAACCCTCCCCAAAGTTATGTGTGGATGAAATTCCCTTTCCTCTTTTTCAAAACCAAGCTCACTTAACTTCTCCTCAACTATCTTTTGAAGTTCAAAAAGCTTCCCGCTATTATCCACACAACCAACCCATATCACCCTCGGACGCTTAACATCAGGAAAACAACCAATTCCCCTGTAATTGACTGAAAATTTCCCAAACCCTTTTAAAGCATCGCTTAAAACACGATAAATTGTATCTATTGCTTCTTCATTCACATCACCAAGAAATTTTAAAGTTATGTGAAACTTCTCCTTCTCCTCCCACTTTACTCCATCCCCAACCTTTTTAAGCTCCTCAACGATATCGTAAATTTTATCTTTGATTTCACTCGGGACATCAACCGCTATGAAAGTTCTTATCTTCATATCTCAATGCCAAGCAACTTTCTTCTTAAAATTTCAAGTGCCATTTGCGAAGCCCTTTGTTTATTTTCAAGCCGATCATCCCCAAATCTAAACTCTTTAGCAAATGTCCCATCTTTATCAGAATAACCTATCCAAACAAGACCAATCGGTTTATTAGGCGTCGCACCCGTTGGTCCAGCGATCCCAGTTGTTGAAATTCCTATATCAGCCCCGGAAATTCTTCTAACTCCTTCAGCCATAGCTTCGGCGACCTGGCGACTAACAGCTCCGTGTTCTTTTATCAAATCCTCAGGAACACCAAGGATTTGAACCTTTGCTTCATTGCTATATGCAACGACTCCACGCTCAAAATATCTTGAACTGCCTGGCACATTCGTAATTCTATCTGCTATCAATCCACCCGTGCATGATTCAGCAACTGCAATTTTTAATCCTCTTTCAACGAGTAATCTCCCAATGACCTCTTCAATTTCTTCATCATCCACACCGTAGATATACTTGTCAATTTTCTCCCTTATTTTAACTTCCGCTTCGTTTATAAGTTCATCTGCAACAGCTCGGTCCTGTGCCTTGACGGTTATCCTAATCTTTACACCTATCGCTGACGGCAAGAAAGCAACTTTACAGAACTTTTCAATTTCTTCAACCACATCTTTTAACCTTTCGTAAAGATATGCTTCGGGAATCCCGGTTGTTTTCAAAATCCTTTGTTTTATAACTTTACCGCCCGATTTTTGCGCAAGATAATTTATAACGAAGCTTTCCATCATCCCTATCATCTCTTTCGGAACCCCAGGCATAACGATCACATACTTTCCTCCTTCTTCAAACAATAAACCGGGAGCGGTTCCCCAATAATTCATTATAACTTTTGCCTTCGCCGGGACGAGCGCTTGAGATCTATTTGCTTCGTTAAGTTCTGTTCTACCGCGCCTCGCCAAAAATTCTCTAACCTGATTTAAAACCTCTTCATTTAGAACAAGCCCTGTATTGAAAAACTTGCACACAGCACCTTTCGTCACATCGTCGTGAGTTGGACCAAGCCCCCCGGTCAATATCACAACATCAAAGTTATCGTAAGCCCTTTTCAACTCTTCAATTATAGCTTCTTCAACATCACCGACAGAAACTACTCGCTCAACGCTAATTCCGATCTCAGAAAGTTTCCTTCCAATGTAACTTGCGTTTGTGTTGATGACCTGACCTATGAGAAGTTCATCTCCAATGGTTATTATCTCGGCTTTCATTTCGGTGAAAAATTTATTTAAGAAATGATGTAAAAATGTGCGTTAAAATGTTTGCGTAAACCCCGGCTATGACATCGTCCATCATTATTCCAAAACCACCGCTCATTTTATCAAAATGACGAGCTGGAAATGGTTTTAAAACATCCATAACTCTGAACATCAAGAATGCAACGAATACATTTAAAATTCCTCTCTCAACGAAAAGAAGCGATATCCACATACCGACAACCTCATCTATTACAACGACAGACGGGTCATGCCCATCTCGCTTCTCAAATTCCTCCGAAGTAAAAACCCCAAGGATAAAAAAACATACCGAAAGAAG
>JAPYWO010000177.1 GCA_028276305.1 Candidatus Thermokryptus sp. | reverse complement strand
TGGAAAATTGTATTTATAACAGATAGAAAAAAATTACAAAAGCAACTATCCGATACTTCCAAAAGCTTGGGCTTCACCATCCACCTCGCACGAAGTGTGAGCGAGCTCCAAGAACTCCTCAAAACCAACACCCCAGACCTCGTTATGGGCTTGATCCATAAATTCCAAGAAAGGGAATTGGAAAGGGAATTCCCGGTCCTTAACACCTCCCCAAATATCCTAATTATGATTGACGAAGCACATAGATCTCAATATAAATTGTTAGGCGCCAACTTAAGAAAAGCACTTCCAAACGCTGTTAAAATTGCCTACACAGGCACACCAATAGAAAAAACTGAATTGACATTCGGCGACTACATAGATAAATACAGCATAAGACAAGCTGTTGAAGACGGCGTGACAGTTGAAATCATTTACGAGGGCAGAGTCCACAGCGCCGAACTCTCCGACGAGGAATCCGCAAACGCAAAATTTGAAGATGTCTTCTCTCAGGTCTCCAAAAACGAGAGGGCGATGATTCTGGGCAGATATACATGGCGTGCTTACCTTGAAGCAGAAGAAGTTATAAAAGATAAAGCTAAAGATATGATAAACCACTATGTTACCCATGTCTTCCCGAACGGTCTAAAAGCACAAGTTGTAGCTGTCTCCCGCCTCGCAGCTATAAGATATAAACAAGCCCTCGAAGAAGCACTCCAGGAAAAAATAAAAGAACTTGAACAGAAAGGGACAAACTTAGACCTTAAGACTCTTAAAAAACTTAAAGTGGCAGTGATAATTTCACCATCCCAAAACGATGACCCCGAAATTTTCAAAAGCGAATATACAGATGAAAACGAACACGAGAAAAACATCACAAGCTTCCAGCTCCCATTTGACGCCACAGACGAAAAAACCGGAATAAACGGCGATGTCGGTATCCTCGTCGTTAATGAAATGCTTATCACCGGCTTTGACGCCCCCATTGAACAAGTGATGTACCTTGACAACATATTAAAAGAACATAACCTTTTACAAGCTATCGCAAGAGTCAACAGGGTCTATAACAAAAATAAAGCATGCGGTTTCGTAGTGGACTATGTCGGCGTCCTGAAACACCTTAGGGAAGCCCTCGCTATCTACGCTAACGAAGATATTGACGAGATTTCCGAAGTCGTGAAAAATAAAAATAAAGGCATTGATGACTTAAAATATTCACACCAACGCATAAACGACTTCTTTAAAAAACATAAAATTGAAAACTGGAGAGATAATATAAACGAATGCATTGACCTTTTAGTTGATGAATTAATACGAGACGAATTCATTAAACTTACAAGACAATTTAACCGAGCTTTAGATGCGGTTCTCCCAGACCCAGAAGCTTTAAAATATGTCACTGACTTGAAAGTTCTCAGCTTCATAAGGGAATCAGCAAGAAATAGATACAGGGACGATAAACTAAGCATAAAAGACGCCAGCAAAAAAATAAGAGAAATAGTTGAAGAATACCTTGTTTCAAAAGGCGTTGACCCTAAAATCCCACCAACCCCTCTCTTTGATGATGCATTCTTAGACAAACTTAAAAAAGAACCAATTAAAGCAAAAGCCCAGGAAATTAAATACGCAATTTTAGAACATATTGATAAACACTACGAAGAAGACCCGGAACTCTACGAAAGATTCTCAGACAGATTGAAAAGGATACTTGAAGAATATAAAGAAAATTGGGAAGAACTCGCCAAAGAACTTGAGAAATTAAGAGAAGAGATCAAAAAGGGAAGAGAAGCAGAAAATACATATGGCTTTGACCCAAAGAAAGAAATGCCATTTTTCGGCTTGCTTAAAAGAGAAATTTATGGCAAACTCTCAACCGATACACTAAGCGCGGAAGAAATTAACTTTTTAATTGATCTAACCAGAGATGTAATAAGCCTTATTGAAAAAAATGTGAAAGTGGTTGATTTTTGGGATAACTACACAAAACAAAAACAGCTAAGATCTTGGCTTATTTCAAATATATTACTTCCAAGGTCATCAAAAAACAATGTACTTTATGGAAAAAGAAACGAAATCGCCCAAAAATTATTGGAACTTGCCTACCACATACATGGAAAAAATTGATATGGACATAAAAATTGAGAAAATAATAAGAACGAAAAGAAAAACGATCGCTTTACAATTAACAGATGACGCCCATCTTATTATAAAAGCACCCCTTGATGTAGACGATAAAAAAATAATGGAAGTAATCCTTAAACATAAAAATTGGCTTGAAAAAAAGATAAAAGAGCTATCCTCTCGCGACCCGAAATTTTCCCCCAAAGAATTCGTCAATGGGGAGGGCTTCCTCTATCTTGGAAAATACTATAAACTCACAATAGTTGACGACCAAAAAGAACCATTGAAATTTGAAAACGGATTTCTTCTCTCAAGAAATGTATTAGATAGAGCTCGGGATGTCTTCATTGAATGGTATAAAAGTAAAGCACTTGAAAAAATTTCAGAAAGGGTCAAATTCTATTCCCAAATTGGCGGTTTTAAATATAACAAAATTAACATCACTGACGCCCAAAAAAGATGGGGCTCCTGCTCGGGTAAAAATTTAAACTTCCCCTGGCGCCTTATTATGGCTCCCTTGCCAGTTATAGATTATGTCGTCATCCACGAACTTGCCCACCTATCAGAGAAAAACCACGGGAAATCGTTCTGGAACAAAGTGAAAATTTTAATGCCCAACTACGAAAAATATAAAAACTGGCTTGACGAAAACGGCCACCTATTAAGATTATAAATTAAAAGAAATAAACATATGGCGAACCAAGAAATAACTTTAAAAATCCCAATTGATGAACTGTTCTCAAAATTTGAAGAACACTTAGACATAGAAAACAATCGCAGAATTTTATTTTCCGGTAAATTTGGAATCGGCAAAACCTACTTCCTGAGGGAATTTTTCAAAAACAAAAAAGATAAGTACGAATCTTACCACTTATTCCCTGTGAACTACCAAACTAGCCAAAATGAAGATATAATTGAATTCCTTAAATATGATATCCTGATTGAAATAATGAAAAAAGATGAAAATATTTTTAAAGAAGAGTACTATGCCAACTTTTTAGACCTACAGCGTTTGTTGTATATCTGGGCTGGGGATAATCTTGAGAAGATAATTGTTGCGGTGCTCTCATTTATTCCTAAATTGGGACGACCTTTACAGGAAATTATCGGCTTAATCAAAAACTTGTTGGAGTTTAAAAAACAAATGGAAAAAGGTGAAAAAGGTGTCGTTGAGGGATTCTTAAAAAGAATTGAAGAAAAAAGAATAACAGAAACTGACTATATAAGCGAGATCATAAAGGAAAAAATAATTGAACAAAAGGGTGAAAAGAAAAGTGTTTTAATATTAGACGATTTAGATAGGGTTGACCCAGAACATATTTTCAGAATTTTAAATGTTTTCTCCGCCCATTTCGACTCAGAAAATAATGAACTCCCAAATAAGTTTGGCTTTGATAAAGTAATCATTGTTGCTGATTACCTTAACTTAAAAAGCATCTTCCACCATAGATATGGACAGAACACGGATTCAAGCGGTTATTTCAGTAAGTTTTATAGCGTTGAAGTTTTTACATTTAAAAACGAGGAAATCATTGAAAGAATGATAGATAAAATCATCTCAAATTTTAATGTTAAAGATCAATCAGTGAGGGGATTAATTCATAATTCTTGGTTTAAGCTTATCCTTGGAGATATTATTAATGGTTCATTGAAATTGACAGGTGAAGAAAAATTAAATATGTGGCAGTTATTAAAGGGAGTTAAGTTTCAATTGCCTTCATTTAATGTTGGAAGATATACTAAGGATCCAAGATATGAATTTATGGAAGTTGAACTTCTGATGAAAGTTATAGTACACACTTTAATCTCAATTTTTGGCTCCGAAAACGATTTTATTTCAGCATTGGAAAAAATAAAAAGGAATTCTGTGAATGAACATAGAGCTTACAAATCTCTTTCTTTTTTCCTGCTTTCTGAAATTATAAACTTATCTGGAAAATATGAACTGGAAGAATTTACTTGGAAACAATACAAAATCAAGGTAAACACGATTGATAAAGTAGTTGTGGAGTTTCTTTACCAGAATAAAATTGTTCCCTCATCAATGCTATTTTATGATTTGCTGATTGAATATATCAATCAAGGTTTGCATAATAAACCAATAAGCCCTCTATAACTAAAAGCATGTTATTTTTATGGAAACTGAAGAAACAAACAAAAATGATTTAATCAAGATCAAAGAAGACGCGATAAAAATTCAAATCCATGATTTGGACGATACTATAAAAAGCATTGAAAATGAAAATATCAAATCGTCCTTTGTTCT
>JAPYWO010000176.1 GCA_028276305.1 Candidatus Thermokryptus sp. | reverse complement strand
GATATGGTGATTTTCATGGGCGCAGGTGATATAACGAAAATTTGTGGTGAATTTATAAAGAAACTTGAATCTCTCAAAAATGATTGACCTCGGACAGATAAGGGAAATAGTCAGCGGTAGGATTTTGATTAATGAACCGCTCGCAAAGTATACGACTTTTAAAATTGGTGGTCCAGCTGACATCTATGTTGAGCCGATGAGCATTGATGAACTTTTAAATCTTTTGAGATACCTTGACGATAGAGGGATTGATTTTGTGGTTCTCGGAAATGGAAGTAATGTTTTGGTAAGTGATGATGGTTTCAGGGGCGCGGTGATAAATCTTGAAGCGGGGTTTAATTTTGTTAAGAAGGAGGGTGAATGTGTCGTAGCTGGTGCGGGCATCAAGTTGGCGAGGTTCGTTGATTTCTGCGTGGAAAATGGTTTGCGCGGTGTTGAAATGCTTGCGGGAATTCCCGGAACCCTCGGCGGAGCGATAATAATGAACGCTGGCGCTTATTCAGGTGAAATATCGGATTATCTACTTGATGTTGAAGTGATAAGAAATATGAAACTTGTGCGACTTAAAAAAGAGGAGTGTGGTTTTGGCTATAGGACTTCAAATCTGACAAATGATATCGTCATCCAAGCGAAGTTTAAGTTTCCACCAGGGGATGTTGAGGAGATGAAAAATATAAGGCGTGAGATTTTGTTGAAGAGGAATATATCTCAGCCGGTTAATTTCCCGAACGCTGGAAGTATATTTAAGAATCCGCCCGGGGATTATGCTGGAAGATTGATTGAAAAAGCCGGATTAAAGGGAGTTTGCATCGGCGATGCTCAAATTTCCGAAAAGCATGCGAATTTCATAATCAATAAGGGCAAGGCGAAAGCAATGGATGTCCTTGAGTTGATAAAACTTGCTCAAACAAAGGTTTACGAAAAGTTTGGGATAAAACTTGAACTTGAGGTTAAATTGATCGGTTTTAAAGAGAGTGAAATTGTGGAACTTTTATGAGGTTGAACGAAAGAGAAATAAAACTTTGGCATATTTTAGTGTTTGTGTTCTTTCTTTTGCCTTTGGTTTTAGGCGCGATAAATTGGAGAGATAAAAGAGTTGTTAACAAGATTATCGTAAAAGGAAACAAGGTGATTCCATCGGAGAAAATCATTAAACTTGCTGGTGTTAAGCTCGGAGAACGCATTGTTGAATTGAATCTTTCGGAGTTGAGAGGAAGGATTGAGAAACACAAGTTCATAAGGTTCGCAGATGTTTATACTAACTTGCCCGATGCGATTTTCATTGAAATTGTTGAAAGGGAGCCGATCGCCATGTTTACAAGCAAAGGTAAAATTTATTTCGTTGATTTGGAAGGTGTTGTAATTCCAGCTGAAGAAGTTGGTCGGTTGTTTTCTGTGCCGTTTCTCGGTGAAATTGAAAAACCGGTTGCGAATGTTAATTTTGATTCAACAGGGTTGCGCAACTGCTTTGAGCTGTTAAAAATAGCACTTGAGAAAAGGGTTTATGAATTGATTTCTGAGTTAAGGGTTAAAAATGGAGAGATTGTGCTATTAACTACTGATGGCGCTGTTCCCGTTTTTCTTGGAGACGGTGAATTTGATAAGAAGCTTGTTTATTTGAGGGAATTTTGGAAGCAAGTTGTTTTGAAGAGAGGTTATCCGTCTTATATTGACCTTAGATATAGCGGTAGCATTTTTGCAAAGTTTGATTCAAAAAATTAAAATGATGTTTTATGTCACATATAATTGTTGGACTTGACATAGGAACGAGCAAAGTTTCAGCGCTTGTAGCTTCGCTTGAGGGAAATGACAATGTCAATATTCTCGGTTTGGGTAAAAGTCCATCGTCTGGACTTTTGCGCGGTAGCGTTGTTAATATTGAGACGACATCGCGGTCAATTCGCGAGGTTATTAACCTTGTTGAGAATCAATCCGGGGAGAAGGTTCATAGCGTTATAGTTGGGATTGCTGGGAACGAGGTTCAGGGTTTTACGAGTAAGAGTATGATAACGACCCGTGCTCCAAGTCATGAAATAAAGAAGGAAGATATCAAGCGTTTGATAGATGATGCCCAACGGGTTCGCTTGCCTTCAGATAGAGTTATCTTGCATGTTTTACCGCAGGAATTCATAGTTGACGGAATTGAGGGGATTAAGGACCCGGTCGGGATGACGGGGATTAAGGTTGAGGCGATAGTTCATATCGTGACGGCTCATATAACCCCAATTGATAACATACGAAGGAGCGTCAACCGAGCAGGTCTTGAGGTTGAAACAATCGCTTTTGAACCGCTTGCCTCATCTTATTCGGTTTTAAGCGAGGAAGAAAAGGAAATTGGCGTTGCTTTAATTGATATTGGAGCTGGAACTACGGATGTGGCTGTGTTTGAGGATGGTATAGTAAAATACACTGGTTCTTTGCCTATTGCCGGAAATCAGATAACAGACGATATAAGGAAAGCATTCGGTATTCAGAGGGAAGAAGCAGAACGCTTAAAAATCACTGAAGGGTATGCGTATCAAAACTCAATAGTGGAAGATAAAAAGATAATCGTCCAGGGTTTGGGTGGGCGGAAACCGCTTGAGTTGAGCAGAAGTATATTGTGCAATGTAATTCAACCGAGGGTGGAGGAGATATTTGAACTTCTTTACAAGGAACATTTAAAGAAATCAGGTTACATCAAGTCGCTTTCCGCTGGGATTGTTCTTACCGGAGGGAGCGCTTTGTTGAAGGGTATAGTTGAGCTTGCGATGGATAAATTTGAGATGCCAGTTCGTATTGGAATACCGACGGGATTTTCTGGAGGTTTGGTTCAGGAGGTTCAAAACCCGATATATGCTACTGTTGCTGGTCTTGTTTTGTATAAAGTTGAGGAGATTAAAAAGGGGTATCTTTCGTCCGATGGCGGGTTTAGGGAACCGTTGAAAAGAGTGTGGGAATTTCTAAAGTCAATCTTTCGGTAAAAATAAAAAATTATCAAGGAGGTTTATATGATAACATTGGCTGATTCATCGGAAAGAGCTGAGTCAACATTAGCCAAGATAAAAGTTGTAGGTGTTGGCGGTTGCGGTTGCAATTCTGTTAAGATGATGGCTTTAAAAGGCGTGCCATTAAATGTTGAACTTATCGCCCTGAACACGGATGCTCAATCCCTTGACGGAATTGATAGCGAGCTCGGAATAAAAAAGATTTATGTCGGGAGTAAAAAACTTGGTGCTGGAGCTAAACCTGAAATCGGACAAAAAGTTGTTGAGGAGGCAAGAGCCAAGATTGAAGAGGTCCTCTCTGGGGCGGATCTTGTGTTTGTGACCGCTGGGCTTGGCAAAGGTACCGGGACGGGAGGCGCACCTGTTGTAGCCAATATCGCAAAGTCACTTGGGGCATTGGTCATTGCGGTCGTTTTCACCCCATTCAGAAATCAAGGGAAAAGAGCACTTCAAATCGCCGAAGAAGGTCTTAAAAATCTTAAAGAGGTTTCCGATACCGTCTTAGCCATAAGTAATGAAAAATTGCTCAACAGCGTTGGCAAATACGATATTCAAGAGGCATTTGATTTCGGTAATGAAGTGCTTTACAATGCTGTCAAAGGCATAACCGACATAATAAGTAAACCTGGGCTTGTAAATGTTGATTTCATGGATGTCAAAACAGTTATGAGCGACACTGGGAATGCCTTACTTGGAACTGGAATTGCAAGAGGTGAGCATAGGGCAATTGAAGCGACGCAAAAAGCAATTTCTCACCCCCTTGTTGAAGGTGTGTCAATTGACGGAGCTAAAAATGTTCTAATTAACATTGTCGCAGGCAAACTAAGTTTGACTGAAGTAGACGAGGCAATTAAAGTGATCACCGATAGGACAGGTGATGATATAAACTTAATTTATGGCGTTGTTAAAGACGAAACGATGGGCGAAGATTTTATGGTCACAGTTATAGCAACTGGGATTGATACCGTTACCGTTTCGCCAAAAAAAACTCCACCAATGCCGAGAAGGGTGACACCAGTTTATGAGGTTGACGATGAAAGGATAAATTACAAGGAGACGGAAACCAAAAGACCAGCATACTTACGCAGGGGGGTAGTGATTGAAAATAAGGGAGAAGTGAGTGATTTTGATAATAAAAAGACACTGGAGGGGAAACCGCCGTTTTTGAGAAATGTGATGGATTGAGGTAAAATTAAAAGGGATAAAGTTATGAAATTTACAATTGAGGAAATCAAAGATAGATTAAAGCGTTTAGAAGGTTGGGCTTATGATGAGCAGGGTGATAGGATTTGGCGTGAGTTTAAATTTAAAAATTTTCGTGATGCGATGGCGTTTGTTTTAAAAGTGGCGTTTGAGTCGGAGAAAGTTGATCATCATCCTG
>JAPYWO010000175.1 GCA_028276305.1 Candidatus Thermokryptus sp. | reverse complement strand
GTTTGATAAAAAGAGCCGGGGTTGATTTTCTTGACAGGGAAAAGAATGCGAAATTTACTCCTTTTCCAACGCCTGTTGGAACTGGGATAGGTTTTGACATAGGAGCAAGTGCTGAAGTTTTAGGGATTTTCGCCCTCGGTATAAGCGTAACTGACATTGGAAGCGTGAACTGGACTAAAAATGCAGTTATTACCTCAGGTGATACAAGTTTTAAATTCACAGGATATACAACGCAGGAAAAGCTTGATAGTTTGAAACAAAGTTTTGAGAACTATGTTAAAAGTCCAAACAGGAAAAAGTACGAAAGCTTTACAACAGGTCTTCCAACAGCAATTAGGTTTGGGATTGCAACTGACTTAAAGACCCTGATTCCGTTTTTCCCTGGAAGGATGTTGGTTTCTGCTGATTATTACCAACCTATAGGGAACGAGCAAATTTCAATTAATAAGCCGAGGTTGGGGCTTGGGATTGAATGGCGTGTGATAAAATTTTTGCCTTTGAGAGCTGGTGTCACAGTTGGTGGGATAGAAGGATTTGCGCTTTCGGCTGGTACGGGGATTAACTTGTCGTTTATGGAGTTAAATGTGGCAACAGGGCATTTGAATGAGGTGTTGAAAGGTGGGGATTTTAGATTTTTCTCGGTTGCGACTGAGTTGAGATTGAAGTTTTAATGCATGCATTTAATTTTCAAATTAAAAGGCGAGCTGTTCGGCTCGCCTTTTTTGTTTTTGGCTTGATTTTAAGTGTGAAAGTTTGTATCTTTTAATAAATTAAAACCTCAAAAAGGGCAAATCTATTGTTGAAGAAGCAAATGAGCAAACAACAAGGTGCGGAGAAAGAGGAGGTAGTAGAGCAGGAATTAGAAATAGTAGAGGAAGCCGTTTCAACATTAAAAGAGACGGGGAAAAAAGCTCCTGATATAAAAGGTATCCCAACGGGGATTGAAGGTCTTGATGATTTGTTTTTTACGACGGTTTTTGAAAATGGGAAAGCTAAGTTAATCCCGCTTGGTGGGATACCGCAATATTCCGTTTTTAACATAACTGGGATATCCGATACGGGGAAGAGTTTAATGGCTGAACAATTCGCTATAAAACAAGCTTCGCTTGGTAATTCTGTTGCTTTTATAACGGTTGAATCCCCGGCACATTTCGTCGCATCCTCAATGAAGATGAGAGCTTTAGCTATGGGTGTTGATGAAAAAAGTGTTGATGAGAATATCGTTTTTATTGATGCTGCTTCTTTTAGTAAATTGAGGGAAGATATACCGACATTGCTTAACACTCTCGCATATGCGATAAAGAAATACAAGATCAAATTTACCGTCATTGATTCGGTTACCGGGCTTTATGAAGCGAAGGAGATGATAGCAAGGGTTATTGTGAGGCAACTTTTTAATTTTATGAAGAAGTGGTATCAAACAGCTATTTTTGTCTCTCAGAAAAGGTCGGGTCAAGAGGAACTTTCAGCTGAAGCAGCTGGCGGGTTTGCAATTCCGCATATTGTTGATGGGACGATTGTTTTGTCAAAAGTTTTGATAAACAGTCAGTATACCGAGAAAATTTACAAGCGACCGATAGGTGAGATAGTTCGGCTCTTTAGAATTGATGGTTGCAGGATGTCTGGGCATAGCACCGATACATATCTTCTTGAGATAAGTGAAAGCGGTCTTGTAAAAATCGGACCATCTTTAAAGGAAATAGCAAACAAAAAGTGAGGACATTTAAAAATGCCAATCATAAAAGAGGAAGAGCTTTTACAGTTAGAAGAGCAAGTTGACGAACTTGTTTTGAAAGTTTTTTTGAAAGCGCTTGACATAGTTGGAGGTCCGAGGAAATTAATTTTATACAGGCATTTGACATGGGTTCCAAGTTTGATTGAGGCTTGCTATGCGGTTGTATTGAAGGAAAAATTTTTCAAGACGGAATCGGAAATAGCGAGCATCCTTGGTTTGACAAAGCAAACTGTTAGAAATATATTGACAGCGAAGACAGAGGGAATAAGGGAAAATATTGAGACCGAACTTAAGAAAAAGACGATAAAAACGCATGTAGCTGGTGCTCTTGCAAAATTGGCTTTTAAAGAGATAAATCAAAACGCTTAGTTTTATGGACAAGACAGAATTGAGAGTTCTTTTGGTTGAGGACGATTCAAGCATTGCTGGTTTAATCAAGTATTACATGAAAAGTTATAGGAATTATTTCTTTAACATTGACTGGGTTGATTCAGCCGAAAAAGGAATAGAAAAGTTGTCAAATGCCGGTGATTATGATATTGTGATACTTGATTATTATCTCCCCGGGCTAAATGGGGTTGAGGCGCTTAAAATTCTGAAGGCGCGCGGGATAAGTATTCCAGTTGTGTTCTTGACGGGGGCAAAGGAAAATGAAATCGCTTCAGAAGTTTTAAAACTCGGTGCGGTTGATTATTATGTTAAGGAAGACATTATCGGACCGATACTGCCAGTTTTGATAGTTAATATCGTTGAGAGGGAGAATTTAAAGAAGGAAATTGAAAAAGACAGAGATGAAAGCTCCCAAAGGATTGAAGCAATTCAAGAGCTGGTTATAACAGTTTCCCATGAGATAAACAACCCGCTTGCAGCTATAAAACTTGCTGCGAACATCTTGCTCAAAAAAGAACTTCCGGTGGATATAAAGACATACATCAAGATCATAAAAGAAAATGTTGACAGGATTGAGCAGACAATTTTAAAGTTAAGGGAACTTAGAAGCGAGCAAATCGTCCCATATGTTGGAAGGTTGCGAATGTTTGATTTATCTTCCGGAGGTGAAAAAAAGGAAGGTGGATAAATGCCTGATGGAAGCGTCAAACCAAAAATACTCGTTGTAGATGATGAGGAATACCTATGTGAGCTTTTAAAGGAAGAACTTCTTTCTACGAAAATGTTTGAAGTTGATATAGCAAATGATGGAGCTCAGGCGATAAATAAAATTCAGAGTGGGCTCTATGACCTTGTTTTGCTTGATATAAAAATGCCGAGGATTTCGGGGATTGAAGTTTTAAAATTCATAAAGGAATTTTCACCAGATACCGAGGTTATTATGATAACAGCGCATGGAGATATAAAGCTTGCGGTTGAGACGATAAAGCTTGGCGCCTTTGATTTTATAACGAAGCCATATAATTTTGATGAGCTTCTTGTTTCAATTCAAAATGCTCTTGAGCGAAGGAATTTGAAACTTCAAAACAGGTTGATGAAAAAAGAGATTTCGCGCCTCATCCACGATGATGAAGTTATCGGGCAAAGCAAAATTTTTAGAGATGTGCTTGACATTGTCGCTAAAGTTGCTGGGACTGATGCAACTGTTTTGATTTATGGAGAGAGCGGAACCGGGAAAGAAGTCATAGCGCGCCTTATCCATAAAAATAGCCCAAGGCGTGATAAGCCATTCGTTGCGATAAATTGTGCTGCGATTCCCGACACTTTGATTGAATCGGAATTATTTGGACACGAGAAAGGAGCTTTTACGGATGCTTATACTTCAAAACCTGGACTTGTTGAGATTGCAAATGGAGGGACATTGTTCCTTGATGAAGTTGGGGATTTGAGTCAATATGTTCAACCGAAACTTTTGAGGTTTATTGAAACTGGTGAATTTAGAAGAGTTGGTGGAAATAACATTCTTAAAGTTGATGTTAGAATAATCTCTGCCACTAACAAGGATTTGAATGAGGAGGTACGTAAAGGGAATTTCAGAGAGGACTTGCTTTACAGATTAAATGTTGTTACGATTCGGCTTCCTGCATTAAGGGAAAGAAAGGAAGATATACCTCTTTTTGTTGATTATTTTTTAAAGAAGAAAACGCTTGGGCGGAAAAAAATGAGTCCAGAAGCGATGAAGATATTGATTGATTACGATTGGCCTGGGAATATACGCGAGCTTGAAAATGTCGTGGAAAGAGCTGCTATCCTTGCGAAAGATGATTTGATAAAGCCGGAGGACTTAGCTATAAAGCCGGAATTGAAGGAAGATTATTATGCAAAGCTTGCGAAAAAGCCCGTTAATTCGCTTTCGCTTGCTGAACTTGAGAAGATTCATATTGAAAATGTCCTTAAGGCAAATAATTGGAACAAATCAAAGACCGCCGAAATACTTGGAATTAGTTTAAAAACACTTTACCTTAAGTTAAAGCGGTATGGGATAACTGAACCGTTTTAATCATTTAAAACAAAAATTTCGGGAGAAATGATGGAGATGGAAATGGAGAGGGAAAATACGCAACCAATTGAAACCCAAGAGGGAGAGGGCAAACCGAAGTTAATAGCTGGGAGACAGCCAGTTATTGAAGCGCTTAAATCACAAAGCGTGATGATTGAGAAAATTTACATCCTTCACGGGATAAGGGGGAGTCAAATTGA
>JAPYWO010000174.1 GCA_028276305.1 Candidatus Thermokryptus sp. | reverse complement strand
TACGAGAAATTAAATCGCTTAAAGGAAAAAATCATTGAACAAGGCAATCTTGTTGAGAGCATGATTGAGAAAAGCATACGCGGTCTTTTAAATAAAGACAAGGCGCTTTTGCTTGAGGTTCTTCAAGTTGATGAACCAAGGACAAACGAAATGGAGATTGAAATAGATGAAATGTGCATAAACCTTATCGCTCGTTTTCAACCCGAAGCAAGGGACCTGCGGACAATCATTATGATTTTGAAGATGAATAATGACCTTGAAAGGATAGGGGATATGGCTGTAAATATCTCTGAAAGTGCACTTTATTTGATTGAAAGACCACAGGTTAAGCCGATGATTGATCTACCCAAAATGGCGGAGGAAACAATTCAAATGTTAAAAGATGGAATTGATTCTTTTATTAAGTCCGACGCTAAACTTGCAAAGTCGGTCTGTGAGCGTGACGATATAGTTGATGCCTATCGGGACCAAATTCTGCGCGAACTAATAACATACATGATATCTGATCCAACCACAATAGAAAGAGCGATTCATATAGAGAGAATCTCAAGGAATCTTGAAAGGATAGCCGACCTTGCTACTAACATTGGTGAAGATGTCGTTTACATAGTTGAAGGGAAGATTATAAAGCACGGTAGATATAAAGAATCAACAGGGAGCGCATAAGCGCCCCCTGACTTTATCATTGCTGAGATTTCAACTCATCAATTGTTTTCCCATCGTAAAGCGCAATCCCATGTATCAAGGCGTAGATATAGTTTGCAAGATGCCACCTTTCTTCATCCGTTAAAACTTCTTTATATGATGGCATTGGTGAACCGTTTAACCCAGTGGTGAAAACGAGATAAATTTCCTCAACAGTTTGTGCCCGTTTAACCTCATTTGGATTTGTAAGGTCAGGTATTAAAATTTTATTTCCCCAGTCATCCGTAAAACCTCTCTTTGCAGCTGGACCATCGCCACGACCGCTTACCCCGTGACATTCCCAACATTTCATACGAATGTAAATTTCTCTTCCCTTCGCTATGCTTTGAGGGGAAAGAGGAATAGCGTTAACGGGTTCAATCACTTTCAGTGGATATTCATTTGGATTTGAAAACCTTTCGGAAAAATTCTTTATGTACTCCATTAGCGCAAATCTATCTTCCGGGGAAAGCGAAGAAAAGGATGGCATTGCTGTATTGTGAAATCCAAGCGAAATGGACTCATACAAGTCCTCATCCGTGGGCAGGTTTCCTGTTTCAGTAGACCTGAATTTAAAAACCCCAGTTGTGAAATTCCTTGGTTTGACAAATATAGTTGAGCTTACAACCCCATCACCCTTTCCATCTTTTCCATGACAGGGGGCGCAAACATAATTGTAAACTTTTTCCCCACGCGCCAGGACTTCCTTCGGCGGATTACCTGGTTGGTCATTTCCTGTGAAGCCGTATATGAATAAACCAAGTGTTAAAACGGTGAAAATCAATTTCAACCTCATTTTAAACCTCCTTGTAAATTTTTGTTTTAAAATAGAAAGTGTGTCATTAGCATAAATGATTGCGATTTAGTTGTTCCTTCTGCTTCGGTTTTCATCCACATATATTCACCTGTTAGGAAAACATTCGGGGCAAGATGATAGCGTAAACCAAGCGAAAATTGATTTGTCTTTTCAGAGCCCACTTTTATAAAATCGTACCTTGTAAAACCAACGAGTTTTTCAGGTAAAATAAAAACATTTGCACCTATGAACCCACCATTCATCTTCTTTTCTTCATCGCCAATCTTGTCTGTCGCTGTTAGATATTGGAAATAAACATTTACTTTCTTTGTCCATGGGTCATATGCCTCTGCATCAAATCCAAACCTGTTAAATTTATTTTCTTGTTCCGTTCCTTTCATTTTTCCGTTGTAGAAAAGAACTCCCGCTCTGAATGGGGCATTATTAACCCACACGCTTTGATTTATCCTTACATAAACATCTGGAGTATTATCAATATCCTCGTTTACATTCGTCCCATTTACAAGCGCTATTTCATACCTTAAGCCATCAAGAACCTGAGGCAGGAAACCATAAGCGGAGACACCAAGCTGTGGTTCAGCAAGTGAAAACTCGGATTGAACTTGTCCGCCAGCTTCAACTTCTGATGCGTATTCATAAACGAGGTATCCAGCTTCACTTAAGGCGAGATTAACTGGATAGGGAAGATCAAGGCGGAAAGAGCCAAATTTTAAGTTCAAGTTGCTCATCGGTAGGATATTGTTGTAAATTACATGGGCAACTTCAACTGCTGCTTCATAACCTCCACCTTCAGCTGGGTCAACGACAACAGCAGCAAAATATGAAAGATGTTTCCCGAGTGTTCCAGCAGTAAATATATCAGCCCCGGTTCTCGCAAATGTAAATGTTGAGCTTTTATGTTGACCATTTTCTTCCTCTTTTGTCCAGCTGAAAGTACTACGAAGCATCGCAGCAAACGGAAGTTGATTTGACATCCAAATCGGTGTTGTTTCAATTGTACCCGGAAGTTGATAACCGTTTGATTGGAATCTCCTGCCGAATTCATTTAACATCGGCGGAGATGTGTGGCAAGTAAAACAGGAACGATTATACTTGCGGGCAAAAAGCGGAATTGAATAAGAAAAACCACTCAAGAAAACGACAAATGCAAGAGCGGTTGCCAATTTGTTTTTCAATCGCATTCTTTACCTCCTTGATTTTGTTTGTTTTTATTTGTGATGCTGAAAATGGAGAAGGTTATAAGAAATGTTAAGAATGCCGGGGCAAACAAAATCACCGTTCCAACACCAATTTTTATTTTACCTGTCTCCGGGTCATAGTTTAAACATCTGAATGCGACATTTTTATCAATTGAATAAAAAGGCACAAATTCCCCTTTCAATTCATTTATCAACTCTCTCAACTTGACAATCTGTATTTCTCCCCCAACTAAAATCCTGACTATTTTCCCTTGCCTTATTCCGACCACCATTCCAGGGTGATCAAACTGTCCTGTGGAATCAACCCAGATATACCAAAATCCGACTTCAGTTGAGAATTTTTTAATCAATGCTGTGTCGGCGAAGACGCCGAAAATCCAATTTATTTTTTCAGCAAGATCAAACGCATCGGAAAAAGCTTTCATATCGTCAGGGGTGTCACGAGCATCAAAGCTTAAAACGACGACATAAAAGTCAAACTTTTTATCCTCACCCAATCTTTGAATTGATTCCTTTAAAGAGCTGATCAAAGGAGAGCAAATTCCAGCACAGCGTGAGAAAATCAAAGTTAAAATGATCGGTTTTTCATTCCATAGGGATGAGAGTTTAAGTGTGGAATTTTTTGAAGTGATAATTTCAACATCGTCAATGTTTTTGTAAATGTACCTTGCTTCAGAAGGGAAAAGCGTATCTTGGGATAATTTCAAATTTTGCGCCAGGGCAATTTGCCCCAGCGCAAGAATAATTAAAATGACCTTGCCCATCTTTTTATTGTTTGAATTAGGTATAGCAATAATCCGATGGTTAAAATACTAACGAACACGATGCTAATTTGAGCCAAGGTTGTCCCTGTTGTAAACTCCCCAGGGTAAAGGGCATACCTTCTTGGAACGGAAAAAGCACCACCTACGTAAAACATACTTAAGAAGCCATAACCTCCAATTAACAGAAGCCATACCGTTAATCGTGAAAGTTTTGAATTATCCTGAATTTGCGAATTTATCTGCGTGAAGTGATAGATAAAACCAAGTATCATCAACACAACTCCCATCAAGAAGTATGTATGGAAGTGTGCCGGGACCCAAAGCGTATTGTGGAACCTGAAATTAACAGCTATGGTTGAATCAATTACAGCAGCGACCCCTCCTACAGCCCAACCCATTGTCCCAAGAAATATAAGCGATGAGCCAAGTGTCCAGTTCACTTTGGTTTTGTAGACCATTGCAAGAGCACTAAAAATTGTCACAACAGCAGCAGGGACAGAGATGAAATACGAAGCAAGCTGTCCCATGACCTGAAACGCTTTCGGTTGAACGAAATCCATATAAAGATGGTGGAAGTAGGCGAAAAGGACGAGGAATAAAACGGTGTTCCAGGCGAAAGCGACAATTTTATTTGTCTTCCAAGGTCTTTGCACATATTGAGGCAATGTGTCATAGAGGATAGCAACACCAAGATACATCGTTATATTAACCAGGACATGACCAAAATAGAAAACAAGATTTTTCATAAGAAGTGGGTCAGCTGGGATACCTGAAACTCTATCAAACAAAAACAGCAAGAGCAAAGCAACAGCTGCCCAAAAACCAGTAACTGCAGCGATGCAAGAAACTGTTACAATCAGAATTACAGGTGGTAATTCCGGCTCCGTTTTTCCGGCAAGATAATGCCAAGCGAGAGCTTGATTGAGTGGATATTTTTGTGCGAT
>JAPYWO010000173.1 GCA_028276305.1 Candidatus Thermokryptus sp. | reverse complement strand
TCCCTCTCCACCCCGCAGGAGAGGACAAGGATGAGGGCTTCCGTTTGCCTATTGACATTTAAAAATAAATTTTTATAATTTGAAAAAGTTTAATACGGAGATTTTGCCATGAACTTTCACAAACGAAAATTACGCCTACACCGTTTTAACTTTCCACTTTCTCAAACCACAATCTTTATCAATAAAACCAAAAGTGGGAGTGACCATGAATCTTAACTTAACAACTTCCCGCATACTTGTAATTATCTCACTTATTTTTATCATCACCTCAACCAATTCCTTATTTTCGCAATCACAAGAATGGATCGGCTTCATAAGTGGGAAAAACATTTGGTGCCTTGCTGATGAAGGTCAATATCTCTGGATTGGGACAGGGGGTGGTGGGCTTGTTAAGTTAAATAAATCAACTGGTGAATTTATAGTTTATGACAAATGGAATTCCAAATTACCCGATAACGATGTTACTTCAATAGCCGTAGATGAACAAGGAAACAAATGGATTGGAACAGATCAAGGGCTTGTGAAGTTTGATGGTGTGAATTGGACAGTTTATAACACTTCAAATTCCGGCTTGCCTCATAACTCTGTTTGGGCAATAGCCATAGATGAACAGGGGAACAAATGGATTGGAACAGAAGGAGGACTCGCGAAATTTAATGGAACAAGTTGGACAGTTTATAACACTTCAAATTCTGGCTTGCCCCATAACTGGGTTAATGCAATAGCCATAGATGGAGAAGGAAACAAATGGATTGGAACATTTGGTGGAGGACTTGCTAAGTTTGATGGAATAAATTGGGCAGTTTATGACACATCAAATTCCGGCTTGTCTGATGACTATATTTGGGCAATAGCCATAGATGGGCAAGGGAACAAATGGATTGGTACAACTGAAGGGCTTGCAAAGTTTGATGGAGTTAATTGGACTATCTATAATACATCAAATTCCGGCTTACCTGATGACTATGTTTGGGCAGTAGCCATAGATGGAGAAGGAAATAAATGGATTGGAACTGCTGGTGGAGGACTTGCTAAGTTTGATGGAGTAAATTGGAGGGTTTATAACACTTCAAATTCTAAATTGCCTAATGACTATGTTACTTCAATAGTCATAGATGAAGTGGGGAACAAATGGATTGGAACAGATGGTGGAGGTCTTGTAAATTATGAGAAAACAAATTCAAATAATTAAATATGAAAACTTGGCACAAGATAATCATAGGCGACTCAAGATGCATGAAAGAAGTCCCAGACGAATCTGTCCACCTCATCATAACATCACCACCATACTGGCAACTGAAGGACTACGGCGACGAAAAACAAATCGGCTTTAACGATAGAAATGCTATAGGGTCCTGCATAAGGGCTGTCGGCTGTGCATAAACATCGCTGATCAGTTCGCTCGCTCTGTTTACTACGGCAGATACAAAGTTATCCCAATAAGAACCGAAATAATCAAGTTTTGCGAAACCATTGGCTTTGACTATATGGTTGCTATCATCTGGCAAAAGGTCACAACCTGCAACACAACTGGCGGAGCTACTATAATGGGCTCGTTTCCTTACCCCAGAAACGGCATAATTAAACTTGACTATGAATTTATCCTTATCTTCAAAAAAGGCGGTAACCCACCAAAAGTGAGCAAAGAAATAAAAGAACTATCAAAATTGACCCGTGAAGAATGGAACCAATACTTCTCTGGACATTGGAATTTCCCAGGTGAAAGACAAGATAAACATCTTGCGATGTTCCCAGAAGAACTCCCAAAACGACTTATCAAAATGTTCAGCTTCGTCGGTGAAACCGTCCTTGACCCATTCCTCGGCAGTGGAACTACATCCCTCGCAGCTAAAAACCTTGGCAGAAACTCTGTCGGCTACGAAATAAACGAGGATTTCCTACCAATTATAAAAGAAAAACTCGGTATTGAACAAAATACCGTCTTTGAAGAAGCTACCTTTGAGATAATCAAACAAGAAGAACTGAATATAAACTTCAAAGAAGAAATTAAAAAATTACCATACATCTTTAAAGACCCAACGAAATTTGACAAGAAACTTGACCCAAGGAAATTGACTTTCGGCTCAAAAATAAATAACTCAAATAACGAAAAGGGAAAATATCACAAAGTAAAAGATATACTATCGCCCGACTCAATTATTTTGGATAACGGGTTGAAAATAAAACTGATCGGAGTAAAACCGAAACCCGAAAAAAACGCTGAGGCAATTAAATTTTTAAAAGAAAAACTGAAGGGTCAAAAAGTATTTATAAAGTTTGACGATGTGAAATATGATGATAAAAACAACTTGCTTTGCTACCTCTATCTGTGGAATAAAACATTCATAAACGCTCATTTGATTAAAAACGGCTTGGTTGATGTGGATACCTCTCTTGATTACAAATATAAAACCAAATTTTTAAAGTTGAATCCCCAGAATTTCCTAAATATGTCGCCCCACTTATTAACTTAGCAAACCAATATGCCCAAGGAACTAGACCAAAAATCGTTGGTCAACTAAGCGAGCTCATTCAGGAATTCTATTACTTGCAAAAGAAACCAGACGCAATTAAGAACGCAACTGAAAAAATTTTACAAAAACTAAAAGAACTTAAAGAAACGATTGAGGACATTGATTATGATACCGTTGAAAAATGGGTACGGGACCTTGTTATCGTTAAAACTTTCATCGGCTTGAGATTTCAACCTACCGACTAGCAACAATTATCTATTACAATAAAGTTAAAGATGGAATAGAAGTTGACTACACCGAAATTTTATAAAAGAACATCTCTACAAATCCTGTAAAAAACTGTTAATTAAAACCATCCCTTTTTTAAATCTATATAATTTTGGATTGAAAGTCTAAGTTTTTATAAATTTTGTGTGAGGATTTCCTAATTGTAGTAAAATAGATATTAGGTAAATAGCCCATGAAACCCTATTCCAAAAAACTAAAATTAAAAATTGAACTAGTTCCTAAAACATCGTGGTATAATAATTTGCGAAATTTGTTGCCGAGGTCAGTGTGGGATAAAATTCGTAAAGAAACCTTTGATTATTACAATCATAAGTGTGGCATTTGCGGAGCTGAGGGAAAATTGAATTGTCATGAGATCTGGGAGTTTGATGATAAGAATCACATTCAAAAGCTTCGTGGTTTCATTGCTCTTTGCGATATGTGTCATTATGTGAAACATTTTGGCTTTGCTACTAAGGTTTTGATTCCGGAAGGGAAATTGTATTACAAAAAGCTTGTTGAACATTTTGTGAAAGTAAATAATTGTGATGAAAAAACTTTTAGTGAACATGTAAAAGAATCTTTTGATGAATGGCGTAGGAGATCGAAGCATAAGTGGTATGTTGATTTAGGGAAGTATAAAAAGTTGATTCGGGGAAACAGTAAAAAACTAAATAATATATGATATATCACAGAATTCAAAAAAATTTACTAAATTGCGACCTTTAACCTTTATACTTCTTCTACTCCTCCTCATCGGTTGCAAAGATCACGGCATTGAACCAACCCCTGACATCCCAATTGACGAATTACTCCAAACTCCCACAACCATTAATGTCGCTGAAAAATCACTCTTTCTCAAAACCTTTTTGGGTATAGATTTAATGCCCGGACCCGAACGCAGACCTCTATATGGCGCTGTTTATATAATCACAACCGACAGCTCTCAAATCCCATCTTCAATTTCCGCTGATGCCGTCTGGATAGTTTATAAAGAAAAAGGACAAGTTTTGAAATCTCTTTTAAACGATGTAAATGAACCGCAACCACCTTATCAAATAGCTAAGTGGTTTAAAACCGACCCCATTCTTGCCCCTGCTGTTGATGTCGTTGTCAGGGTCAGGAGCAATTCAAAAACTTACTTACTAAGAGCCCCCGATCAGCGCATTTATGTAGTATATTAAATTAATAGGGAAGGGTAACACCACAAAATTTTTTCATTTTACCACCCCTTATTTCAAAATCACCCCCAACCTTGACTTTCCCCATTTTGCTGGAAAAATTTGCAAAATGGGGATAAATTAAGCTAAAAAAGTGCCCCCCATGAAAAGACAACCAAGACATAAGCTGGCTTCATCTTTAATTTTAAACTATCTTTCCACTTTCTTGAAGAAATTAAGCCATGGTTATGACAAGATATTGATGAGCGCTTCGGTGAAGATAAGTTTGATGGTGAAGTACATTGAAGATAATTGCCAGAGTTTAAGAAGCCGTGAGAAGCGCATTAGCAGACAACTTATGAGTTTTAGATTAGTTTTATAAAGGTTCAACTTGAAGAAGAGTTTTAAAGTTCAAAAGTATTTGTCGCCTTATGATATTTTCAATTCTTGCCTTTTTAAGTCAAGATGGGTTTTAAAATGTCTTTATCAATGGGGAATGGAAATTGAC
>JAPYWO010000172.1 GCA_028276305.1 Candidatus Thermokryptus sp. | reverse complement strand
ATGGAGATATGTGGGGGACAAACGCACACGATTATAAAATACGGAATTGATGAATTGCTACCTGACAAAATTAATATCGTCCATGGTCCGGGTTGTCCTGTATGTGTTACACCAATTGAAATAATTGACAAGGCGATTGAGATTGCTTCAATGCCGGGTGTGATATTTTGCTCATTCGGTGATATGCTCAGGGTTCCTGGGTCAAAGAAGGACCTTTTTACAGTTAAGTCCGAGGGTGGAGATGTTAGGATTGTATATTCACCTCTTGATGCTGTAAAAATTGCAATGAAAAATCCCGACAAGAAGGTTGTTTTCTTCGCTATTGGTTTTGAGACAACTGCTCCAGCAAATGCTATGGCGGTGTGGAGGGCGAAAGAACTCGGTTTAAAAAATTTCTTCGTCCTCGTCTCCCATGTCCGCGTCCCGCCAGCAATTATAACAATACTTGAATCGCCCTGGAACATGATAAACGGCTTTATAGCCGCTGGTCATGTTTGCACCGTAATGGGATACGAAGAGTACGAACCGATAGCAAAGAAATATAAAGTCCCAATTGTTGTAACAGGGTTTGAACCGGTTGACATCGTGCAAGGAATTTTCATGTTGATCAAACAGCTTGAAGAGGGAAGATTTGAAGTTGAAAATCAATACACCCGCTCTGTTAGGCGCGAGGGAAACATACCAGCCAAGGAGCTAATTTTCAAAGTTTTCAAAATTTCGGATATGAAATGGCGAGGTATAGGACTGATACCTGAGAGCGGTTTTAAACTTAAAGATGAATTCTCTGAATTTGACGCAGAAAAAGTGTTTGGCGGTGTTTCGGAGATAAAAACGGAGGAATCATCGCTTTGCATAAGCGGTTATGTTTTGCAAGGCGTGAAAAAACCAAGTGAATGCCCGGCTTTCGGGACTATATGTACGCCACTTAATCCACTTGGGGCGCCGATGGTTTCATCAGAAGGGGCTTGTGCAGCTTACTACAATTATGGAAGAATAAAAACTTAACATTCCCTCATTTGCTATGGCGAACGAATTCAATTTGAATTGCCCCACTCCAATTTCCAATTACGACAAAATTTTACTTGGTCACGGTAGCGGAGGAAAATTAACTTCCGAGTTGATCAAAAACATCTTCCTTCCAGCTTTTGAAAATCCTTATCTTGCTGAACTTGGAGACCAAGCTGTGATAAACTTGAATGGTTTAAAAATCGCTTTTACAACCGACTCTTATGTTGTCAATCCTATTTTCTTCCCCGGTGGCGATATAGGTGAACTTGCTGTAAATGGAACGGTAAATGACCTTGCTGTTGGCGGAGCAAGACCGCTTTTTATAAGTGCCGGCTTTATACTTGAAGAGGGTTTCCCTATTTCCGATTTATGCAAAATAGTTGAAAGTATGAAAAAAGCTTGTGCTCGCGCTGGCGTAATTTTGGTCACTGGTGATACCAAAGTTGTTGAAAAAGGCAAAGGTGATAAAATTTTCATCAATACCTCAGGCATTGGAATAATTGAAAAAGAGATTGAAATCTCCCCAAGGAAAGTAAAACCAGGGGATAAAATTTTAATCAACGGACCGATAGGACTTCACGGGGTAGCGATACTTTCAAAACGAGAGGGGATAGAATTTGAAGTTGAAATTGAAAGTGACACTGCCCCTTTAAATTCCCTCGTTGCAGACATTTTATCTGTAAGTGGAAATATCCACTGGATGCGTGACCCGACGCGTGGAGGTGTATCAAGCGCTTTGAATGAACTTGCACAATCAGCTAAACTTGGCATTGAAATATGGGAATCGGAAATTCCTATACCAGAGCCAGTAAAAGCAGCTTGTGAAATGCTCGGGCTTGATCCACTTTATGTGGCAAATGAGGGGAAGTTGATCGCTGTCGTCTCAAACGACGATGCGGAAAAAGTCCTTGAGGCAATGAGAGATAATCCACTTGGAAAAGAAGCGAAAATAATTGGTGAAATAACAGACGAGCACCCCGGCGTCGTTCTTATGAAAACACTTGTTGGTGGGAAAAGAGTGGTTGATATGCTCGCCGGGGAACAATTACCAAGAATTTGTTAAAATTTATCTTCTAACTTCAGATATCCTTCTCAGCATTGAGACGATGAAACCAGCAAGTATAACAAGAACACCAAACCAGACGAGGTTTATAAACGGCTTAACACTCGCTTCTATTACAAGAACCTCGGTCGGTTCTCCTCTAACTTGTGAATCAGCCGTTCCATCTCCAAAAGTCACAGCTATTTGACCACCTTCAACATTTAAGTTGACGAATGTTAATTGTTTATCCCCGATTTTAACCGGCTCTGGCATTGGATTATTACTTCTATAATAAATTTTCGGTGTGACCTGTTCTTTTTTCCCCTTGTAATTTACTTCTATCACAGCACCAATCGCAAAATCTTGACCGCTCATCATCTTTGCCATATCATCTGGCGTCATATCAAAGCGGATGAATTTAAGCGTATACTCACCGATCGTTTTTTCTTGGTTTTTGTTGAGTATGATCAACTCCCCGGTTGAATGTGGATTGAACCCGCCACTTTTCTCCAAACTCATCGGTGAAAGGTAAAGGTCATTCGTCAACATATTCTTAATCAAAAAAGCGGGAAGTTTCGGGTTGCTAAAAATATCATAATTTAACAAGCTGAAAATATACGGATGACGCATCACCCCTTGATTATACTCACTGAAATACATTTGCAAAGGCGCAACAAATGAATCGCCATCCTTTTCAACCTTTACATTATACGCAACCCTTTCTTTGTCTATCTTCTGATTTCCTATGTAGGTGAGTTTATAACCAAAAGCGGTGACCTCCTGACCCTTTGGAAGTGAAAGCACCTGGCTTTTGTCATATTTTGTTGACGCGATGACACCAAGTAGAAAAAGTCCAACCCCGACATGTGTCAACGATGCACCTATATATTTCGGATTTCCACGGGCGATTTTATATGCAATCCTCAAATTAACAAAGAAAGCGAATGAAGAAGTAAGGATGAAAAGCGCCATTAAAATTTCCCTTACACCAACTATGATTAAGATTGAAGTAAAAATCGTTGATGCAGCTGTTGGAAACATAAGTGTTTTCAAAAGTGCCTCTGGCTTCGTTTTTCTCCACCACATAACTTGAGCAAGTCCTATGAGAAGCGCCATGATTATCCCAAGCGGAAGCGTCGTCTTATTATAATAAGATGTTTCAACCGCACTCGCTTTCCCCTGTAAAATTTTCGTTATGATCGGCGATGAAGTTCCAGCAATTACAAACCCCGCTATTATAACAAGCAAAAGAGAAGCAAGGAATAGATTATATTCACGGGAGAGAAGATCAGATTCAACCTTAACTTTCGGTATTTCTTTTCTTCTTGCGAACAAAAGCCCAAAACCAATTCCTGAAAACACAACCATAATTGATATCAAAAGCGAATAAACCCACATCCCGGGGTCAACGAACGAATGAACCGATGTATCACCCAAAACTCCGCTTCTCGTCAAGAAAGTGCTGTAAAGTACGAGGATAAAGGCGAGGATTGACATAGCGAGATTCCACCTTGCAAAGGCGCCAGTTCTTTTCTGAACAAGCATTGTATGAATTGTTCCAACTGCTATCAACCATGGGACAAGCGATGAATTTTCAACAGGGTCCCAACCCCAGAAACCACCCCAGCCAAGTGTTTCATAAGCCCAGAAGCCACCTATGGCAAGTCCTGCGCCAAGCGCTAAACTTGCAAATATAGTCCAAGGCATCGCTGGTTTAACCCAAGTCAGATATTCCCTCCTCAAAAGAGCAACAATTGCGTGTGAGTAAGGTATAGCCATTGCAGCAAAGCCAATGAAAATTATCGGCGGGTGAATAACCATCCAAAAGTTTTGCAAAAGTGGATTTAAACCTCGTCCCTCAGGCGGAACGAAACCCTCATGAACTTGACCAGGCCATGTCTCCCAAATATATTCAAACGGACTTTTAACTATCAATATCAACAAAAGAAAAACTTTAACAAGTGAGTAAACACTCATAACCTCCGGCTCATATCCATTTCGGCGTGCATAGCTCATCAAAAACAAACCCAATATTGAAGTGTAAAATGTCCAGAGCATAAAACTGCCTTCTTGACCCGCATAAAATGTAGAGATTAAAAGAGGTGTTGATAAATCGGTTGAACTATAACTCCAAACATATGTATATTGAAACTGATGCGTTAAAATAAGATAAAGCAAAAAAGCACTCGCAAGGATAACCATCACCGCAGAAATGTGATAACTTAATCTTGCTTTTGGAATTAAATTCCTCCTACCCCTGAAACCGAGATAATAACCTATCGTTGCAAAAAGAACTGAAACGAAAGCAATGTATATTAAAATTCTGCCGATCATCTTTTCCTCAAAATTTAGTTTTGGTATTTTTTAAGAGCA
>JAPYWO010000171.1 GCA_028276305.1 Candidatus Thermokryptus sp. | reverse complement strand
AGAGCCCCAGCGCTTGTGCAAACAAAATTAACAAAGTCATTATTCACCCATCTTTTACCGCGGATTAAACTTGTGAAATTCTCGCAGTGAAATTTTTTCTCCGTCGTTTTTGAACAAACATTACATTTATACTGTGCTTGTAAAGTTGCCCCAAGGAAGCTGTCAACAAATCCACCGAACAAACCGGAAAGGACCACAACAAGTAGTCGCACGAAATTAAATTTAACCCAAAGCATAGCGCTTGAAAAAATTATAATTGAGCCAATAAGCCCACCAACCGAACCTTTAAGCGAAACTGCACCGGATGTCCCGGGTTCAACCCGTTTGAAATTTGTAAGCAATCTTGGCTTTGTGGAAAAAAGCGTACCAATCTCCGTCGCCCAAGTGTCAAATGTAGCTGCTGAAATTGAGCCAAGATAAGCAAAGTAGAAAATCTCGTTTTGAAAGAATTGATATATAACCGCGATCAAACCAGCTATCCCGCCATTTGCCATAACTTGATAAATATCCCTCGTGCTTGACTTTTCAAAGATAAGATCAAAGTTTTCTTTTTTCCTTTTCCCAATTTTTGAGATTAAACTTGACAGGACAAAGAAGGCGAGAATTGGCAAAGTCCATTTCCAACCGCCAACGCCAAAGATTATAACCGCAAGTATGAAAGTACCAACCGCACCATTTAAAGATAAAAACTTTAATTTGAAAGATATGACCGCGATTAAAATTGCAAGGGCAAAAGCAAGCGAAAATTGGCTTAATCCATCCATTACTACAAGGGAATAAAGCATAAAAGACGAAGAAATCGGGATGAATAAATTATCAAATCCGTATGAACCGATCGCTTCAAAAACTGTTGTAAACAAAGCGGTTAAAACCGAAATCAAAATTATTTCTTCAACAGATAGTTTCAAATTTTGTCTCCACCATTGGATTGAATCGCTCGTAAGATAAAGCGAGAGAGCAACTATAAGTGCTGTTGTAAAAAACATCGCAAGCGAGCCCTGGATTGACTTTTTATCACCTGTCAAATTGTATATCTTTGGATTTTTTACGCTCTCTCCAACTATAGCTGCTAAAGCATCACCGAGCGCAAGAGCTAACATTGAAATTGAAATTATCGCCGGATGATTTTCCCAAAAAACCAAGACAAGTATTAAAAAAGCAAGCGGGTAATAAACCGTTCCAAAAGTTTGTCTTTCAACGGAATCCATCCCTTTGAAAAGTCGCATTTTTATGCTCAAGAAGTTAACAACGATGAAAAATAACGCAATTGCTATCACAGGAAGTGAACTTGAAAAGATGATCGGCGCTGGAAAAACAGCTACACCAACGGATATATGAACAACTTTCCTTGTAACCTCTGGATCAAATTTAAAAATTCTCCTGAGAATTTCGGATATTGCGATCACCCCGAAGATTGAAATTACAAGAAGGAAAGCCCAAAGCCAGTCCAATTTTCCCTCCATTTTATTTTACGGTGAAGATGAAAGTTACGATTCCGTTTTGTTTGAATTGCTGGTCAATCGGGTTGAATTTCCAAGTCATCAATGCCTCAAACGCTGAACGTTCAAATTCCGGGTTTGATTTTTCAATCGGGAAAATTCTTTCAATGCTACCGTCTGGTAAAACCACAACCCTAAACCTCACCACTGCTGTTTCATTTACGCCTTCGGGAAATTTCGGAAGTTCGCCTTTTAACTTGGTTCGGTTTATTTTCCCCTCCCATTCAATTCTATATGAAAGCGATTGTTTCAATCCAGTGCCAAAATCTCTTTTGATCTCTCCAATACCTGTTTTCCCCCTCTCAGAAGAGCCAAGCTCTGGTTTAATCTCTTTACCCAAACTTGCATCTTCAAAGAAACCTTTGTGTCCTGTTCCAGTTCCGGCGATTTCCCCAGGTTTTTCAATATCGCTGATTTTTTCGGCGAATTTTTCAGATGGTATGATTTCCTCACCTGAAATTGTGAATCTCGTCGGGAGGTTTATCCTTGGGAGATTTGTCGTCTTTATGGCGATTGAGGTTTTAAGTCCTCTTCCAGCTTTTAATTGAGCAGGCGATTCATCTTGTTTTATCTCTTCAAAAGATTGAGCGAAGATGACTTCGTTAAATTTGACGCTTTCCTTTGGTTCAATTGTAAGTTTGTAAAACAGCATAACCAAGAAAATCACAAGACAAACAACCGTGGTGTAAAAAGCGGATTTTATTTCAATATCCTTCATCCTTTTATCTCAATTGTGTTGCGACGACAAACCTTGTTAAACCAGTTGCTCTCGCTATGTCCATAACATCAATCACTTCCTGTATCGCTACGCTTTTATCTGCGCGTAAAACGACGAGTTTATCTTTCTGATCTTTTGAAATCTCGGTTAATTTCGCCGACAAGTCATTTTTCGCTACTTTTTCATTAAAAACATAAATTTCGCCGTTTGATGTCAAGGTGATTATTATGTTTCTATCGCTTATCTGTTCTCTCGTTTCGGCTTTTGGGAGTTGAATCCTTATGCCAGATTGAGTTATGAAAGACGATGTGAGAAGAAAGAAAATCAGCAACAGAAGAACTATGTCTGTTAGAGAAGCAAATGTGAAAATCGTTAATGGTTTATTCCTTGTTTCAAATTTCATTTCAAGAGCTGAGCTTGTTTTTTATCTCATCTGAACCGAGTATATCAATGAATTCAAAAGTCGCATTTTCAATTTCATGGACTAAGCGGTTTATCTTCGTGACGAAATAATTGTAAAGTCCATATGCTGGAATCCCAACGATTAGACCGTAAGCAGTTGTCAAAAGTGCTTCCCATATCCCACCGGCTAAATCCGATGGGGAAACAATTCCGCCAAGCGATTGAATTGTCATAAAAGCATTTATCATTCCAGTTACAGTTCCAAGAAAACCAAGAAGTGGAGCGATACCGGCAATCGTTGCAAGTATGCTTAACCTTTTCTCAAGCATAAAAACCTCACTTCTTCCAGCCATTTCAATCGCTTCCCGAACCCTTTCGTCTCCATATCCGAGCTTCAAAAGCCCTTGTTTAAATATCCTTGAAATGGGAGTGTTGTGTGAATTGCAGTAATCTATTATCTCCGGAACATTCCCAGTCCTTATCAATCCCTTAATGCTTGCGATAAAATCCCGGACATTTGCCCTTGCCCTTTTAATCACCAGAATTTTTTCAATGGTGACATAAATCATCACTATGAGTGAGATTGTTATCAAGTGCATGATTAAACCGCCCTTTAAATAAAGGTCAAGCAATCTCATTATCTCGCTCTCTGATTTTGTTTAGATTTTTCCGTCGTTGTTTAAAACCTTTTTTATCTGTGTTTCCGGGGTGATTTTAATTTTTTCATCCTCTCTTTCAAAATTCGTCATCGTGATTATATCGTAGCGGGAAATTTCATCAAAAATTTCATTTTGGGGTGAATTTGCTCTATCAAGCTTGATACAATGCAATCTTCCAAGTTCATTGCAAAGATAACAATGTTTCTTTCCTTTTTCAACTATCAACTGACTTACAACCCTGAAGTAATCTGTAAAATTTCTCTCGCCGGCGATGTAATCTATCAAATTGATGTCTTGTTTTGTTGCAACTATGTATGAGAATTTCAAGGTCTTTCTGTAATTTCCCGAGACGAGATCAATCTGTCTTATGAATTCGGGTCTTTTCCAGTCCACTTCGGTATGGCACCAATCCTTTTGTGTTTCAAGTGCTGGGCAGTTTGAATTTCTAAGGCATGGGGAATAAATGTGAAATCCAAGTTTCAGCATCTTATCTCTGAAATCAAGCAGGTCTCGCGATGTTATCATAAGCGCTGGCTCAATTAAAATTACAAAACCATCATCTTTTACACCGGCATTGATAAGGCGAAGGAGTTTATTCCTTTTTTCATATGCAACCTCATTAAGCGTATTTGCAACCGTTATCAGATCAAATCTTTTATGGAACATTTCAAAAGCATGTTCAATGTCAAAGATGGCTGGTTCAACTGTTATCTTTATTGAGCTGGGATAGTGGTTTTTAAGTTCGGAGAGGAAAATCTCAAGGTTCTCTTGAAATTTGTCTATGTTTTGTTTTACTTTATCAAGGGCGACGAATTTAACCTCGGTGTTTTTAAAGTATTTTATATTCTCATGCATCCAAATTATCGCACCCATCACAACTGTCCCAAGACCTGTCCCGATGTCAAGTATTTCAAGATTTTTCTTTCCTCTGAAAAATCCCGAGTGAGCGATTTCGTTTAATGGGATGTGAACTTTTAAGAGATTTGTCGTTGTAAAGTAAATTAGATACCCTTTTTGAACTTCGGCATTGCTGAGGTAGTCGTAGAAGACGAATTCCTTGCGCAAGTTTTTCCTTGTGAAATATTCCGACATTGCGGATACTATCTCAGCCACATTTTTGAGCTGGCGGGGTGAGTTCAAGTTGATGTTTGATACTCTTGAGAGAAAGC
>JAPYWO010000170.1 GCA_028276305.1 Candidatus Thermokryptus sp. | reverse complement strand
CCTTTAATCCCGTCTTCCCTGGCTTAATCACAACATATGATTCATAATAAACAATTTTCTCAAGGTCTTTCGTAGACATCCCAAGAAGTGCTCCAATTTTGCTCGGGACCGACCTCAAGTACCAGATGTGAACAACGGGAACTGCAAGCTCTATATGACCCATCCTTTCCCTTCGTACGCTCCTTTGTGTAACCTCAACTCCGCACCTGTCACAAATGACTCCCCTGTATCTGATCCTTTTATATTTACCGCAATGGCATTCCCAGTCCTTAACAGGACCAAAAATTTTCTCACAAAAGAGACCGTCCTTTTCGGGCTTATATGTCCTGTAATTTATCGTCTCCGGTTTTGTCACCTCACCTCTTGACCACTGGAGTATCGTATCAGGCGAAGCAAGACGAATTGAAACCTTTGTGATCTGTTTTTTCTTTAAAAGACCTTCTTTGACGATCGGGAGTTTTTCCATTTTTAAAACCTCCTAAAGAAAATTTATTTTTGTTTATTCAACTCTCACATCAAGACCGAGTCCTTGAAGTTCACGCACAAGCACATTGAAAGATTCGGGGATACCCGGCTCAGGTAGGTTATCACCTTTGACGATCGCCTCATAAGCTTTTGAGCGACCTTGTATATCATCAGATTTATAAGTTAACATTTCCTGCAATGTATATGCTGCGCCATATGCTTCAAGCGCCCAGACCTCCATCTCCCCAAGACGCTGTCCTCCAAACTGAGCCTTACCTCCAAGAGGTTGCTGAGTGATGAGCGAATAAGGACCAATTGACCTTGCGTGTATTTTATCTTCAACCATATGGATAAGTTTCATCATATAGATGTATCCGACGGTTACTTCTTGATCAAACGGTTCGCCAGTTCTTCCATCATAGAGAATTGTCTTGCCTGTTTCGGGCAATCCTGCTTTTCTTAGTTCCTCTTGGATATCTTCCCAAGTTGCTCCATCAAATATCGGGCTTGCATACTTAACACCAAGCTTTTTAGCAGCCCATCCAAGCGCCGTCTCAAACAATTGCCCGAGATTCATCCTTGAAGGAACACCAAGCGGATTCAAAACAATGTCAACAGGCGTTCCATCAGGAAGGAAAGGCATATCCTCAACGGGGGCAACTTTCGCAATTACACCTTTGTTCCCATGGCGACCAGCCATCTTATCACCAACCTGAAGCTTTCTCTTTTTCGCAACATAAACACGAGCAAGTTGAACAACCCCTGGTTGAAGTTCATCAACCTGAATCTTGTATTTCTCAATTTTCGCCTCTGTTTCTATGTCCTGGAGCTTTTTGAGATAATTTTGATAAAGTTGTTTCTTCAACTGATTCTTCTTTGAACTTTCAACCCAATCAGCATCATAATCAAGCTCGTCAAGCTCTTTGATGTGCGACTTGAAAATTTCCGGTTTAAGGATGACATTTGCCCTAATTACAGTTTCGCCTTTCTTATTCTTAATTCCAAGCGATGTTTCCCCCTCAAGTAAAATTCCAAGCTTTTCGGCGAGTTTTTCCCTTGTTTCTTCAATTGCTTTCTTTCTCCTTCTCTCAATACTATCAAGAAGTTTCTTTTCTTGCCGTTTCGTCTCGGCATCTTTCTTCCTGCGCTGGAAAAGTTTAGTCGCTATAACAACACCCCTCAATCCAGGACTCGCTCTTAAAGACGCATCCTTAACTTCGCCTGCCTTTTCACCGAAAATAGCCCTTAAAAGCTTCTCCTCGGGTGTTGGCTCTGTTTCTCCCTTTGGAGTTATCTTACCGATTAAAATATCCCCTTCCTTAACATATGTCCCCACCTTAACTATACCATCTTCATCAAGGTCTTTGATTGCTTCCTCGCTAACATTTGGAATTTCACGCGTAAACTCCTCCTCCCCGCGCCGTGTATCGTGAACCGCAAGCTCAAATTCCTCTATATGAATTGATGTGAAGGCATCCTCAGCGACGAGTTTCTCGCTCACAATTATAGCATCTTCAAAATTATAACCCCTCCATGGCATAAATGCGACAAGGACATTTCTACCAAGCGCAAGCTCCCCATGGTCAATCGCTGGACCATCAGCGAGGACATCCCCTTTCTTAACACGCTGTCCAACTTTTACGACCGGCTTTTGATTTATACAAGTGTCCTGATTGGTCCGAGCGAACTTCGTCAGTTTATATTCAACCGTGTATTTATCATCAAAGCTTAAAATTTCCTCAATGCTTCCCTTCTTATGATCATACTCAACGACTATCTTAGTCGCATCTACATACTTAACAACCCCATCACCTTCAGCAACTATCATCATCCTTGAATCACGAGCCACCTTGTCTTCAAACCCAGTTCCAACAAGTGGCGCCTCAGGTCTTAAAAGTGGAACCGCTTGCCTTTGCATATTTGAACCCATAAGTGCTCTATTTGCGTCATCATGCTCAAGGAATGGTATCAAAGAAGCGGAAACGCTGACAATCTGGTTCGGGGAAATGTCCATGTATTGAACTTCCTCAGGTTTAACGATAACGAAATCCCCACCTTTTCTCGCATTGATTTTATCAGTCAAAAATCTTCCATTTGAATCAATAGGAGCGTTTGCTTGAGCAATTATAACCTCTTCTTCACGATCAGCAGTCAGATATTCAATTTCGTTCGTAACCCTTCCGTTTTTAACTTTTCTGTAAGGCGTCTCAATAAATCCAAACTCATTTACCCTCGCAAACACAGCAAGCGAGGCAATAAGCCCGATGTGTGGACCCTCGGGTGTCTCTATCGGGCAAAGACGACCATATTGAGTATAGTGGACATCTCTAACCTCAACCCCAGCTCTTTCCCTCGTCAAGCCACCTGGACCCAATGCACTGACTCTGCGCTTATGAGTTATCTCAGCAAGTGGATTTGTTTGATCCATAAACTGGGACAGCTGGCTCGTTCCAAAAAACGAATTAAGAGCATTGGCGATTATCCTTGAATTGACAAGTTCTTGTGGCGTAAGTTTCTCCGTCTCCCTTAAATTCAACCTCTCTTTTATCGTCCTCGCCATTCTGGCAAAAGCAGCGTTTAAAACTTGCCCCAATTGCTCAGCAACAGTCCTAACCCTACGATTACCTAAATGATCAACATCATCAATTCTTTCCCTACCGCTTTGCAAACGAACAAGATACTTAATAATCGCAACTATATCCTCCCGTGTTAATGTCGTCTGATTTATAGGTACATTAAGTTTCAAGCGAGAATTAATTTTATACCTTCCAACCTCCCCAAGGTCATATCTTTTAGGATTAAAAAACCACTTTTCAATTATGCCCCTTGCCGTTTCAGCTTCTTGCGGTTCACCAAGACGTAACTGTTTATAGATATGCTCAATTGCATCTCTCTCAGATTTTATAGAGTCCTTATCCATCGTCTTTAAAATTATCTCCTTAACATCGGAGTCGCCTTCCTTCCAAACGAGCAACTTCTTTACATTCGCCTCCCTAATCCTCTCCAATGCCTCATGAGTTAATTCAGAGTTTCTCGTTAGGAGGATTTCCCCAGTTTTTAAATCAACGACATCGCTTGCAACAATCTTACCGATCAAACTTGTCATTTTAGAATCGCTGACGGGAACTTCTTCAACGAGTTCAAATAACTTCAAGATATCTTCATCGCTTGAAAACCCAAGAGCTCTCAAAAGCGTCGTCACATAAAATTTCCTTCTCCTGTCAATATAAACATACATCATATCTGTAACATCCGTTGTAAACTCAAGCCAGGAACCCTTAAGCGGTATAATTTGCGCCTGATATGTCTTCAAACCGTTCGGGAAAACCGTCTCGTCAAAGAAAACGCCCGGAGACCTTTGAAGCTGATTGACAACTACCCTTTCAGCGCCATTTATGATAAATGTCCCTCTTTCTGTCATATACGGTAAATTCCCAAGGAAAACATCCTGTTCAATCGTTTCAACATAATCAACATGGCTTGGGTCTAACTTTGACGATAGGCGAAGTTTTGCTTTCAATGGCACTCCATATGTCAATCCGCGCTCTTTGCATTCCTCAATCGTGTATTTCGGCTTGTCAATGTAGTATTCAATGAAATCAAGAACATAAACTTCCTTTGAATCAGTTATCGGGAAATTCGCCTTAAATACAGCTTGCAAACCCTTATTTTCACGCTTGCTGGGCGGGACATCCTCTTGAAGAAATTCTTTAAACGATTTAAGCTGAATCTCCAGTAAATCCGGATAATCAATCACATTCTTAATACGCCCGAATGAAATTCTTCCCGATGCCGTGATTTCTCTTTTTTTACTCAATTTTTATCACTCCTTGAAATTTTAATTTTAAAAAAGCAACAAGCCGATAACCCCAAAAGTTCATCACTTTTAGGAAGTTACCGGCTTGACGAAAATTTAATTTTTTGTTTTTCAAAATTTAAATCTTCGGAAGAAAATTTTATTTAATTTGAACTTGAGCGCCAGCTTCTTCAAGTTCCTTCTTTATCTTCTC
>JAPYWO010000169.1 GCA_028276305.1 Candidatus Thermokryptus sp. | reverse complement strand
CATGGTGTGAGGAGGGAAAATTTTGTATATTACATAAAGGAGCTTGAGTTTAGATACAATAACAGGGATAATTTAGAGGAAGTTCTTTATAAGGTATTAGGTGGAATATATTGAGCAATCACCAAAAAATAAATTGGGCAAGTTGAATGCAAGTCCTTGATTGGATTATAGTCGCATCTTATTTCGTTTTAAGTTTGATCGTTGGGCTCTATTATTCAAAAAGGGCGGGAAAGAACATAAGCGAGTTTTTCCTCTCGGGGAGGAATTTACCTTGGTGGCTTGCTGGTACATCAATGGTTGCGACAACATTCGCAGCTGATACACCTCTTGCTGTGACTGAACTTGTTGCGAAGAACGGTATAGCGGGGAATTGGCTCTGGTGGAATTTCCTTTTCGGGTCAATGCTTACCGTGTTTTTCTTCGCAAGATTATGGCGAAGAGCTGGAATAATGACAGATGTTGAATTCGTTGAATTGAGATATTCGGGTAAACCAGCTTCATTTTTGCGCGGGTTTAAAGCATTATATCTTGGATTGTTTGTTAACACAGTCATAATTGGTTGGGTTAATGTGGCGATGATCTCAATTTTAACCGGGTTTTTTGGAATTTCAGAAGAAGTCGTTAGGTATTATGTTTTTGGTGCGATGTTGATAGTTTCTCTTTATTCATCGCTTTCGGGATTATGGGGTGTTGCCGTGACAGATGCAATTCAGTTCGCTATAGCTATGGCTGGGACAATTGTCCTTGCTGTTGTAGTGGTTAACCTCCCACAGGTTGGAGGTGTTGATGGTTTGAAAAATAGTTTGCCCGGGTGGGTGTTTAAATTTACACCTGTTATCGGTTCAACCGGGGAAGTCGCTTATGGTGGTGTTTTGTCTTTAACTGTTTCATCTTTTATTGCGTATATTTTAGTTCAGTGGTGGGCTTCGTGGTATCCGGGAGCTGAACCCGGTGGTGGTGGCTATGTTGCCCAACGGATGATGTCGGCAAAAGATGAAAAACATTCCTTTCTTGCAACACTTTGGTTCACGATAGCTCACTATTGTTTAAGACCCTGGCCCTGGATTGTCGTTGGACTTGCAACGCTTGTCCTTTACCCCGAACTTGGACCCGACGATAAAAAACTCGGCTATATTTATGCGATGCGGGATTATCTCCCAGTAGGTTTGAAAGGTTTGTTAATAGCTGCTTTTTTCGCAGCATATATGTCAACAATTGCGACACATTTAAACTGGGGGACTTCGTATGTGATAAATGACTTTTACAAAAGGTTTATCAAAAAGGATGCGGATGAAAAACATTATGTTTTTATCGCAAGGATTACAACTTTATTTGTTATGGTTGCCTCTGTTTTGATAACTCTAATAATAAAGACGATCTCGGGGGCTTGGCAATTTATAATTGAGGCAAGCGCGGGTTTGGGGCTCGTTTTGATTTTGAGATGGTATTGGTGGCGTATTAATGCATGGAGTGAAATAGTTGCCATGATAGCGCCATTTTTCGGCTATGCTTATATAAAATTTTTCACCAAGGTAACTTTCCCAGAAACGCTGTTCTATATCGTTGCCTTCACCACGATATCTTGGCTTATCGCAACTTTCATCACGAAACCTGTTGACCGGGAGCATCTCTTAAACTTTTATCGCCGTGTTCATCCCGGCGGAATTGGGTGGAGGAAAATATCAATGGAGGTTAACGACACCAAAGGTGACTCTGGTTATTTTTATCTTTTCATAGATTGGATAAGTGGTATTGTTCTCGTCTGTGCGATGCTTTTCGGAATTGGGAAAATCGTCCTCGGTGAATATTTACCTGGCTTGGTTTACATTATCATAGGTTTTCTTGCCGGTTTCGTCATATATTTTGATTTCACAAAGCGAGGTTGGGAAAAAACGATTGAGTGATTTTTCAATCCCTTTTGTATTTTATTTCGCCTTCATAGATCGTAAGTTGAACATTGAAGTTTTTATCAAGCACAACTATATCAGCATCTTTTCCAGTTGCTAAAATTCCTTTGCTGTGTTCTTTTCCCAGAACGCGCGCTGGATTAAGCGAAGCCATCCTCACTGCTGAGGTGATGGGAACATCAACAAGTTCAACCATGACTTTTACCGCTTGCTCCATTGTCAAGGTACTTCCTGCTAATGTTCCATCTTCAAGGAACGCTTTTTTATTCTTGACGATCACCCTTTGACCGGCAAACTCAAATTCCCCATCGGGCATTCCCGCCATTCGCGTTGCATCTGTAATCAGTATGATTCCAGCCGGACCTTTGATCTTGTATAAAAGTTTCATCACCATCGGGTGGACATGGATTCCATCGGCTATAAGTTCAATTTTAAGTTCATCAAATAAAAGTGAGCCAGTTATCACACCTGGGTCGCGATGATGGAAAGGTTTCATCGCATTAAACATATGGGTTACATGAGCTGCGCCGTTGTGGATAGCCATTTGAATTTCTTCAATGTCTGCGACGGAATGTCCTATTGAGAGTATAACTCCATCAAGAGCAGCATCTCGCATTACCTCATAAGCTCCGGGAAGTTCAGGGGCGATCGTCATTATTTTGATATAACCTCTCCCAGCGTCGCGGAGATTGTGCCAGGACTCAAGCGATGGCTTAAGTAGATAATCTGGGTTCATCGCTCCCTTTTCTTCTGGATTGAGAAAAGGTCCTTCAAGATGTATTCCCCAGATGTTGGAGTTATTCTGTTCTATAAAGTCGGCAATGCGTCTTAATTCGCGGATAAACTCCTTCTCTGGCTTGGGGTAAAGAGTTGCAAGAAGTCCCGTGGTTCCGTGTTGGAAATAGAACTCGCTAATTTTTAAAAGTGCTTCATCATCTTCATCCTCAAATCCAAAACCAAGCCCACCGTGTACATGAAGGTCAATGAATCCTGGAACAGCAAACATCCCGTCAAAATCAAAAAATTGATAATCCTCATCGTCAATTTTTATATCATCTATCTTGCCAATCTCAGCTATCTTCTTACCTTCTATGATTATCCCAGCGTTTTCAATTATTCTAAAAGGCGTGATTGCGTTGACATTTCTTATAAAAATTTTTCTCATACGATTTTAACTTTGTTTTTTATCTCAAACTCAAGGAACTTTTGCTTAAATTTTCGCGCTGTTTCTGTCGCATCAGCTGAGTTGAAGATTGAAGAGCCAGCTACGATTATATCAGCCCCGGCTTCAAGCAAAAGCTCAACATTGTCAAGGTCAATTCCACCGTCAACTTCAATTTCAACATTTAAATTTCTCTCGGTGATGATTTTTTTCGCTTGGATTATTTTTCTTAATGTCGTTTCAATAAATTTTTGCCCCCCAAACCCGGGATTTACCGACATTATCAACAAGATATCAACATAGTCAATTATTTCCTCAATTAAATTTACGGGAGTTGCTGGATTTATTGAGACGCCAGCTTTTGCCCCGCTTTCCTTTATCTTCATTATAGTTCTGTGTAGGTGCGTGCATGCCTCAAAGTGAACGGTGATTATGTCGGAGCCAGCTTTTCTGAACTCATCTATGTAAAAATCAGGATTTGAAATCATAAGATGGGAATCAAGAGGAAGTTCAGTTAATTTTCTTATCGCTTTAACTATCATCGGACCAAATGTCAAGTTTGGAACGAAGTGACCATCCATTATATCAAGGTGAAGCAGATCAGCTCCACCCTCTTGGACCTTTTTTATCTCGCTTTTCAAGTCAGAGAAGTCAGCTGAAAGTAAAGAAGGAGCAAGTTTAAACATGGCTCAATTAATAATTTTGTTTTGGAGTTGAGGGAATTTCCTTTGCGATGAAAACATCTACCGCCGAACCTTTTTGAATGTAAGTTCCAGGTCTTGGAAATTGTTCTATAACTGTATTGGGCAAAACGGTTGAACTTGGTTCATAAGCCACTTTGCCAAGCCGAAGCTCAGCTTCGTTTAAAATTTGTTCAACTTTTGAAAATGGCAATCCAATTAAATTTGGAACTTGAACCTTGCCTTCTGCATTTCCAAGCGAGACCACAACTGAAACAAATGTCCCGGAAGAAACTTTGCTTTTCTCTGGAATTGACTGCGAGATTATAGCTCCCTCTGGAACCTCATCCGAAAAATCATAACTTAACTCGCCTAATTTTAACCCTGATTTCTCCAAAATTAACTTCGCTTCACGAACGGATTTTCCGACGAGATTTGGAACTTCTATCTTTTGCTCTCCAGAGCTCACAACAAGATAAACTCGCCTCCCCTCTTTTATTTTCATCCCCGGTCTCGGACTTTGCAAAATTACATATCCAACTGGAAATCTCGCATCGTGTTTTTCAGCGACACTTTCAAGTTTGAGATTTAAAGAGTCAATGATTTTTCTTGCTTCGTCAATCTTTTTACCGATAAGGTTTGGCATTTCAATTGACTTTACAGAGCCAACATAAAAAGGCATCACAACTTTATCCATCAAAAGTAAAACCGCAAAAAATGATAGCACTATCAAAAGGT
>JAPYWO010000168.1 GCA_028276305.1 Candidatus Thermokryptus sp. | reverse complement strand
TAGACATGAGCTAACGCTGCGAATATCCCACAAAGGAGATAAAACACCAGGAACTTAAAATGTCCCATCCTATCTTCAACATTGTCCCCGAAGACCCAAAGATAAAGCATGTTTCCAATCAAATGCATCCACCCACCGTGCAAAAACATTGAAGTGACAAATGGGAAATATACCAATAAAAATGGAGCGCCGGCTTCTTTTAATTCAAAATAAGTCGCAGGGACGACACCAAAGATGTCAAAGAATTCCGAAAGCCCCTCTCCAAGCGAAAGTTCAAAGAGGAAGACCAAAACATTTACAATTATCAAACTTACCGTCACGATCGGATATGTTCTTGATGGTATTGTATCTTTAAGCGGAATCAACTTCTGCCTCCTTTAATTTTTTTGACATTTTATAAGCGAGGTTTATAAGTGATATCGGATGCATAACCTTTATGTTTTTGCCCGATTTTTTTAAGCCGTATTCAATTTGTGCGTGACAACCTGGATTTGCTGTGAGGACAATTTCAGCGCCAGTTTTAAGTATGTTTTCAATTTTTCTATCTAAAAACTTCATTGAATCGTCAAATCTCAAAATGTTGTAAATTCCAGCGCTACCACAACACCAGTTTGATTCGTTCAGTTCAACGAAATTTATCCCATCAATTGATTTTATTATTTCCCTTGGTTGCAAAGTTATTTTTTGAGAGTGTGCAAGATGACAAGCGTCGTGATAAGTCACTTTGAAATTCAATTCAGCATTTGGCTTTTTGAATCCGATTTCATAAAGGAACTCGTTTATATCTTTTGTCAATCTACTTATATTTTCGGCTTTTTCTTTTAAAATTTTATCATCGCTGAAAATTTCCCCGTATTCTTTCATAAACGCCCCGCAACCTGCTGAATTTATCACAATAGCATCAAGTTCATATTTTGAGAATTCAATTATGTTTCTCCTTGCGAGTTTTTTCGCTGTTTCAATATCGCCGTAATGCGCCATAATAGAGCCACAACAAACTTGACCTTTCGGAATGTAAACCTCGCAGTCATTTTCAAGCAAGACCTCAATCGTGTCAATATTGACAATTGAATACATCACATTCATAAAACAGCCAGTTAGAAAACCGACCTTGTATTTTGCTTTTCCTTTTGGTGTTATCACTTCTGGCAGAATTTCATCAGAAAATTCATCTGAAATTTTCGGTGCGAGCTCCTCAATTTGGCGCAACCTCTCGGGTAAAAGATTGTGAAGTAATGGTTTGAATTTCTTTTGATAAAGTTTTAAAACCCTTGCGAAAAATTTAAATGTTGAGTTTGAGGCAAAAATGAATTTAAATGCGAGTTTTTTCCATAGCGCTTGCTTGTCTTTGCCAGAGAGGAAAATTTTAATCCTCGTTGACTCAACTATTTTACCATATTTAACACCGGCTGGGCAAATGGTTTGGCAAGCTTGACAGTCAAGACAAAAATACATCTCTTCAACGAAATCGTCAGTGATGGGTAAATTTCCATCTTCAATTTCTTTAACGAGGCGTATTCTTCCCCTTGGCGATGATTTTTCATTTAATGTCAAGTTATATGTCGGACAGACCGGAAGACACATTCCGCAGTGCATACATTGGATTATAAGTTCTGATGGAATTTTTATATCAAGCATAAAATTTCCCTTTTTATTTCAGACCCATAGACCGCTGTATTTTTCAATTTCTTCCCTTGATGTAGGAAGGCGACCTTCACATTTTGGTTTGAAGTCAAAGATTTTCCCCAGATTTAGAATTCCCTTTGGGTCAAGGACTTCTTTTATTTTCCGCATGAAATCAATCGTGGCTGAATTGAATTGTTTCGGTAGAAATTTCTTTTTGGCAAGTCCAACGCCGTGTTCGCCAGTGATCGTTCCGCCAAGTTTTAAAGCGTAGTCAAAAATCTCATCAAATGCCATCTCAACCCTCTTCATCTCATCGTGATCCCTTTCGTCAGTTAAAGCAGTTGGATGTAAATTCCCATCCCCGGCGTGCCCGAAATTTCCTATGATTATGTCATACTTTTTCGCTATTTCTTGGACTTTCTCAACCATTAAGTGGACACAACTTCTTGGGACAGTTGCATCTTCAAGTATAGTTGTCGGTTTAACCCTTGCAAGTGCAGCAAAAGCTGAGCGTCTTGCTGTCTTGAGTTTAAGTGCATCGCTTTCTGTCTTGGCTACTTTGAAATCCGTTGAGCCGTTTTCTTTGCAAATTTTTTCTATCTTTTCCGCTTCATCTTCAACTTGTGCGGGGTGACCGTCAACCTCAATTAAAAGTAATGCTCCAGCTTCAGTTGGGAGACCGAGATGAGCGTAATCTTCAACGCATTTTATCGTCGTGTTGTCAAGGAATTCAAGTGTTGCAGGTGTTATGTGGTTTGCGATAATTGATGAGACGGTTTTACCAGCGTCTTTTATTGAGTTAAAAAATGCGAGCATAGTTTTTGATGCCTGTGGCTTTGGGATGAGTTTGAGTAAAATTTTCGTGAAGACCGCAAGCGTTCCTTCCGAGCCGATCAGGACATCTCTGAGATTGTACCCTGCGACATCTTTGACATTTTTCCCACCGACATTTATTATTTCGCCCGTTGGCAAAACGGCTTCAATACCGAGGACATAATTTTTTGTCACGCCGTATTTGAGTCCCCTCAAACCACCAGCGTTTTCAGCTACATTCCCGCCAATTGTTGATATAGTCATACTCCCGGGGTCAGGTGGATAAAAAAGCCCTAATTTTTCAACCTCTTGATGAAGTTGAGCGGTTATTACACCAGGTTCAACCAATGCTGTTAGATTTTCAGTGTCAATTTCCATTATCTTCCTCCATCTGTTCATTAGAAGAATTACTGAATTCGGCAAGGGAATAACCCCACCGCTTAACCCGGTTCCTGAACCTCTTGGGATGACGACAAAGTTTTCCTCGTTTGCAAGTTTTAAAATTTCTGAAACTTGTTCTACACTTTCAGGAATTACGATTGCATCTGGTAAGCTTGAAAATGTTGGGGTTGCATCGTATGAATAAGCAATCCGATTTTCAATTGATGTTAAGACCCTCTCTTTACCAACTATCTCCTCAAGGCGATGAATGACTTTTGTGTCCATTGTCTTTTCCATTTTTTTCTACACTTTAAAGATAATCAAGCGAAATTGAAATGTCAAGTTGAATTTTCGGCTTGATAAATTTTCCTTTTCGTCGTATATTTCAATTGAACACGAAAATTTACTCTCGTTATATGCGTAAAATCATTCTGCTTGCTTTTTTAATTACGATTTTAGCAAATGCGCAAGATACAACTACAACTTTTGCAACTCTGATTGTTGAGACAGAGCCAAAGGAAGCAATTGTCATAATTAATGGAAAAGTTTACGGACTTACACCGGCGAATTTTAAACTGCCATTTGGGAGCTATCAAATTAAATTGGTGAAAGAGGGGTATTATGAGACGAGTTTTGAAATTGATGTTCAAAGAAGCGAGGTCATAGTGAAGAAATTTAAACTTGAAGAGACGCCAGAAACGAAAGCTGTTAGGGAGTATAGGAAAAAGTTGCTATGGAAGGGCAATTTAACTTATCTTGGTTCAACTTTGACAATTGCATCAATTGGCATTGCGGTTGCACTTCATATAAAGTCAGAGAGCATCTATGAGAAGTATCGTGCTTCGGTTGAGATTGAGAAGATTAGAAATTATAGAGAGGAATATTACAAGGTTATAAGGCAGAGGAACATAGCAATCGGTGCGAGTGCTTTGTTTGCAGGGCTTACGCTTTACAACACTTTGAGAAATGTTGATGAGATAAAAATTTTACCTATGAATTTGAGCAATGGTTACGGTGTTCGCCTTGAAATAAATTTGCAAAGTTTTTATGAAAATTAAATTTGTGATTTTTTTGGTGTTTTTGTCTTTTTCATCCTGCGTTAGAAATTTGGATAATCCGGTTGATCCCGAAAGTAGCGCATATGAGCCACCGTCGGTGACAATTTTACAGCCAGGTGAAGGGGATACAATGAAGACAACGGCGGTTCTCGTTTTATGGGAAGGGAATAACCCGAGGGCGAATGAATTCAGATATAGATTGGTTGATTATTCCGATTGGACCGATTGGGTAACATATAACAGTGCGCTTTTTGATTACCTTGACGATGTAAACTATAGGTTTGAGATTGAGGTGAGATATAAGTCCCAAAGCGATATAAAGAAATTCATTAGAAATTTTAGCGTTGATGCGATAAAGGGTCCGACTTTGAAATTTTACAGGTTGAGAAATGTTGTTAGTATTGATAGTGAATTTACAGTTGGTGTTTGGGTTGAAGATGTTAGCCGATTGAAGAGAGTGAAATTTAAAATTGATTTTGACAATCTTAGGATTTCACTTTTGTCGGTTGATAGGGGAAGGTATGTGAGTGAAAAAGGATTTGATCAAAGCGTTGAATTTAACGCATCAACAAATGAAGTGAGTACGGAGTTTTCCGGTGGAATCAGTGGTAGTGGT
>JAPYWO010000167.1 GCA_028276305.1 Candidatus Thermokryptus sp. | reverse complement strand
GGTTTGTCCCTTACAAATTTCTCCTTCGCCATAACTTCTTCTCTCCTTAATTTTTAGTTTTTAAACATTTAAAGTTTCTTTGGTTTTGCCTTTGACTTTTTCTATTATCATATCGGCAATCTGCTGAGGCACTTCTTCGTAATGATGGAATTGCATTGTATAAATCGCCCTACCTTGGGTAATTGACCTCAATCTTGTAGCATAACCGAACATCTCAGCAAGCGGAACAAGCGCCTTTATGACTTGACCATCTTTCCTCATATTTATACCCTCAATTCTTCCACGCCTTGAATTCAAATCACCAATGACATCACCAAGATATTCATCCGGAGTTACTACTTCAACTTCCATTATTGGCTCAAGTAGCACTGGTTCAGCCTGCTTTGCAGCTTCTTTGAAGGCAATTGACGCTGCTATCTTAAAAGCAAGATCAGAAGAATCAACTTCGTGATAAGAACCATCAAACAAAGTAACTTTAACATCAACAACTGGATATCCAGCAATTATACCGTTTTGCATCGCCTCTCTTATACCCTGATCAACCGCAGGTATGAATTCCTTAGGGATCACACCACCGACAATAGCATCAATAAATTCATACCCTTTGCCACGATTTGGTTCAATTTCAATCCACACATGACCATACTGACCGCGACCACCTGTCTGACGAATAAACTTACCCTCAGCCCTTGCCTTCTTGCGAATCGTCTCTTTATAAGCAACCTGCGGTTTTCCTATATTTGCCTCAACTCTGAACTCACGCCTCAATCTATCAACTATAATTTCAAGGTGAAGCTCACCCATACCACTTATTAAAGTTTGACCTGTCTCTTCATCAACCGTGACCCTGAAGGTCGGGTCCTCATCCATAAGTTTTGACAATGCCTCACCAAGTTTATCTTGATCTGCCTTCGTCTTGGGCTCAATAGCAACTGAAATAACCGGTTCCGGGAATTCCATCCTTTCAAGCAAAATGGGATCGTCTTCCGAACAAAGCGTATCCCCTGTCTTTGTATTTCTTAAACCAACCAACGCAACAATATCACCAGCATACGCTTCCTCAACATCTTCCCTATGATTGGCGTGCATTCTTAAAATTCTACCGACACGCTCCTTTTTACCTTGCGTAGAATTATAAACATATGAACCCGACTTCAGCGTCCCGGAATAAACCCTTATAAATGTCAATTTCCCAACATAAGGATCCGTCATTATCTTAAAAGCAAGAGCCGTAAACTTTTCATCGTCCGAAACTTGTCTCACGACTTTGTCATCTTTGAATGGATGATGCCCAATTACCTGTCCATTATTTATGTCAAGCGGTGAAGGCAAATAATCAACAACAGCGTCAAGCAACCTTTGTATCCCTTTGTTTTTAAACGCAGAACCACAAAGGACAGGCACTATCTTAAATTCAAGCGTCGCCTTTCTAATGGCGCTCTTAATTTCATCTTCACTTATCTCCTCACCATCAAGATACTTTACAAGCAAAGTATCATCAAATTCAGAGACCGATTCAAGCATTTTAGTTCTATACTCAACCGCCATATCAACAAGCTCTTTCGGTATATCAAACTCTTCCCAGGTAGCCCCGAGCGTTTCTTCCTTATAGACAACCGCCTTCATTTTTATTAGATCAATTATCCCTGTAAATAGCTCCCCCTGACCCATCGGCAATTGAATCGGGACGGGATTTGCACCAAGTCGTTCACGGATCATATTGACGACATTAAAGAAATCTGCGCCAACCCTGTCCATTTTATTCACAAAGGCAATCCTCGGAACGCGGTATTTATTTGCTTGTCTCCAAACTGTTTCAGATTGCGGTTCAACTCCACCAACAGCGCAGAAAAGCGCAATCGCACCATCAAGCACACGAAGAGACCGCTCAACTTCAACCGTAAAATCAACATGTCCGGGTGTATCTATAATGTTAATCCTATGTCCCCTCCAAAAACATGTTGTAGCTGCACTTGTAATCGTTATACCACGCTCTCTTTCCTGCGGAAGGAAATCCATCGTCGCCGAACCCTCGTGAACTTCACCCATACGATGAATTCTTCCAGTATAATAAAGAATCCTCTCCGTCGTAGTTGTTTTACCCGCATCTATATGCGCCATTATACCTATATTTCGCGTCTTTTCTAACGGATACTCCCTCGGCATAAAATTAATGGCTCACCTCGTAAGTTTTGTTTTTAAAATTTCACCATCTAAAATGAGCAAATGCCTTATTTGCCTCAGCCATTTTATGCGTGTCTTCACGCTTTTTGACAGCCATACCTTCATTCCTTGCAGCAGCCATCAACTCCTCAGCAAGTTTTACCATCATCGGCTTACCCTTTCTTTCACGGGCGTATTGAACAATCCATCTCAACGCCAAAGAGATACTCCTTTCTGGTCTAACCTCTATCGGAACTTGGTATGTAGCTCCACCAACTCTGCGTGGTCTTACTTCAAGAACCGGCTTGACATTCTCAACGGCTTTTTTGAAAACCTCAAGCGGGTCCTGACCCGTCTTTTGTCTTATTATTTCAAAAGCGTTATACACAATCTTTCTTGCTATGCTTTTCTTCCCATCGCGCATGACCTTATTTATCAGCTTTGCAACAAGCACATCTCCATATTTTGGATCCGGCGCTATTTCTCTTGGCTCAGCTCTTCTCCTTCTCATGATTTAATCATTGCTTTTGTTGTTCTTTTGGTCTTTTCGCTCCATACTTGGAACGACCTTGTTTGCGCCCTTCAACGCCAGCTGTATCAAGTGCTCCACGTATTATGTGATACCTCACTCCGGGTAAATCCTTAACCCTGCCACCACGAACCAACACAATTGAGTGCTCCTGCAAATTGTGTCCTTCCCCAGGTATATAAGCGATAACTTCAATTCCATTTGTTAACCTAACTTTTGCAACTTTTCTAAGAGCTGAATTCGGTTTCTTCGGCGTAGTTGTATAAACTCTTACACATACACCTCTTTTTTGCGGGCAACCCTGCAAAGCAGGGGATTTGCTCTTCCATTTGACTTTCTCTCTGCCGTACCTTATTAATTGATTGATAGTCGGCAAAACCTACACCTCAATTTTATTTTTACAAGTTTTAAATTTAGTAAAAAAAATTAACATTAGCAAACCAACTACAAGTTAAAGTTCGTGCACCACCCGGGACTCGAACCCGGAACCCACGGATTAAGAGTCCGTTGCTCTACCAGTTGAGCTAGTGGTGCAAACCTCTGACGAGGCGGTTTAAAATATAAAAAATTTTTCAAACAAAATCAAATTGAAATTACACCGCCACCAAAAAGCGCTTCTTGAAAGAAAAATCATTTGTTCTTATATTAAAACAAAAATAACCAAACGCTACAAGTAATGAGCTATCTCGTCACTGCAAGAAAATGGCGACCGACGAAGTTCGCTGAGGTTGTCGGACAAGAGCATGTCACAGCAACACTTCTAAACTCACTCAAACTTGGTAGAATCGCACACGCATACATCTTCGCCGGTCCAAGAGGGGTTGGGAAAACAACAGTTGCCAGAATACTCGCAAAAGCAATTAACTGCCTCAACCCACAAAATTACGAGCCATGCAACGAATGTGAAATGTGTCTTGAAATTTCAAACGGACGCAGTATTGATGTTCTTGAAATAGACGGCGCCTCTAATAGAGGTATTGACGAAGTAAGAGACCTTCGCGAGTCCGTAAGATATACCCCGACAAAAGCAAAATACAAAGTTTACATCATTGACGAAGTCCATATGCTTACAAAAGAGGCTTTCAACGCTCTACTTAAAACCCTTGAAGAACCACCCCCACATATTTTATTCATCTTCGCCACAACAGAACCACATAGAGTTCCACCAACAATTCTATCAAGGTGCCAAAGATTTGACTTCAGAAGAATTGAAATAAACAAGATAATTGAACGTCTGAAACTGATATCCCAACAGGATAAAATTGAAATTGACGACGATTCCCTCTTCACGATAGCCAAAAAAGCCAACGGCTCACTCAGAGATGCACTAAGCATATTTGATCAAGTCGTCTCGTTCTGCGGTGAAAAAATAAAATTTGAAGATGTCTCAAAAGCACTCAACATAATTGACCAGGAAATTTTCTTTAAAGTCACCGATCTGGTCAAAAGCAAAAATATAAAAGCCGGTTTTGAACTTGTTGATGAAATCGTAAAACTTGGCTATGATTTCCAAGAGTTCTTAAGCGGTCTATCGGAACATCTGCGCAACTTCCTCGTTGTCAAGACGACAAACTCATCCGAGCTAATTGAAGCGACGGAATACTACAAGAACCGTTACCTTAAGGAATCTGAAAGTTTTAACGAAGCGGATATATTAAGAATGCTTAAAATTGTGAACGAAGCGGAGATGACTATAAAATGGTCACCCCAGCCAAGATTAAAACTTGAAATGGTTTTAACGCAACTTGCAACATTAGATAGCACAATTAAAATTCAAGAACTAATCTCAAAGATTGAAGACCTTGAAAGGA
>JAPYWO010000166.1 GCA_028276305.1 Candidatus Thermokryptus sp. | reverse complement strand
TCGGTCCCTTTGATGACCACTTCGGGAATGTAATCGCAACCGAATAAATCGTATCCCCAGCAACTTTATCTGGATACTTCCCATCATCGTGTAACATCACTCCCGATCTGTCCCTCGTCGGATCATCCCAAATCCAGAACAAAGGCGGTTGACTCCCAGCTATAAAGAGCGAATCAACTCTTGTAATCGGGTCACCATTCTTATCTGTCGCACCTCTCATATCGCAATAAAACCAAACTTCAACTCCATCGTCTTTTTGGACAAATCCCTCAGGTCCAGACCCTGCGAAATATCTTCTTGGGACTTCCTGCGTATCAGCATCTGTAAATGTATACTTGTAATTTGCTCCGGGCTCCCAACCACCGTTTGGAACCCTTGCTTGATTATCATTCCCTGTTTTGATGTAATACTTATACTCAATGAAATCACCCGGTGCAGCAAGTATCGGTACGAATCCTTCCCAGACACCAGGTTCAAGCGTTGAAGGTTGCAATTGATTTTGTTCGCCCCAACCATTAAATGAACCGCGAACGAGAACAACATCTCCACTATCTGGTTTGAAATATCCTATCATCTGATAGACGCTCATATTAACACTGAAATAAAGTTGAACTGTCTTAGCTGGAGCTATAACCTTCCTATCAAATGTCGTCCACCTCAATGTTGTATCTTTATTTACAGTCACTTCTCTATTTGGATCTCCTTCCCATTTTACAACAACATCTGGACTATCTTTATAAGCGATGACGAACTTATATGCGATTGATGACGGGCTCGGGAATCTCAACCTACCTGACCATATTCTGTCATTTGCTGGCTCAGGATTAAGGACGAATGTCTTACCCCAGCTTATATCACCGAAATCATTATGATTTGGCAGTTGCGCACCCCTTACGCCAACCACATGTTTAGTTGGGTCAAATTCAGGTATGTTGTAAACATACACTCTAAACCAGACATCAATTGAATCGCTTGGTGTATACGGCGGATTCGGTCCCCAATTTTGTTTTCTGAAAAATACAAAAGGAAGCGTCGTATCACTTGATGGAATGGTCAATGAGTAATTATCACCATCTTCCCAGTCCTCAGCGAAAAATTTGTATTCAACAACTTTTCCAACCATCGTATCTGGGAAACTTACAGTCAAAGTCCAATAGTCACCGCCGATGTTCGTCATCCTGTTTGTCGGGGCACTACTCCAAGGACCAAGTAATGGATGCGAACCGCGAACCTCAACACGAGAAGTGTCAACAAGAAGCTTTGGAGATGTCGCTGTGTTGACATTGAATGTGACCTTTACGGTCGTCTGAGCAAAAGCAAAAACTGAAACGGCAAGAAGCAGAACCGCCGTTAGAAAAATTTTCCTCATCATGGCTTCACCCTAATTTTGTTTTTTGTTTTTGTTGAAAATTTAATTTTGATTGAAAATTTCTCTCGCTTTTTAAACTTTCCCACCTCCTGAAATTTTTATTTTAAAATTGAATTGACAGCGAAAATGACTGAACATTTTTCAAAATCCCGAAATCTTGATACGCATAGTCAAACTTAAAACCAAGCCCGCCGAGTTTATACCTCAATCCAACCCCCGCTGTTAATCCTTCCTGCGAGTCCTTTTGGAAGAGTGATTTATACCCAGCCCTTAGATAAACGATTTCTTTAAAGCTATACTCAAAGCCAGCATTTAAACTTTCAGTGTTGTCATTTGGGTGAAGAGCGTCAATTGAAATCGTTAGATAATTTGTCTCGTTTTTGAAAAGGTCAACTGAAACACCAACTCTGAAGTGTAAAGGCAATGGCCAAGAATCGGTTTTCAACTTTGCGCTAATAGCTGAATTGTTGCCCGTAATTGTTGGGTCAGGGTCATAAATCACAAAAAGGTCCTTTCCATCAAGTTGCATCTCGGTTCCAAAATTTGATATGCTCGCACCAAGTTTTAATCCTTTAAATTCCGTTAAAAACAACACGCCGATATCAAGTGCAAATCCAGTCGCTCTCTCGTTCCAAAGTTTTTGCTGTATGAACTTAACAGTTCCACCGACTGAAAATCTATCAGTTAAATTTCTCGCATAAGACAATCCGATAGCTATATCATTTGCCTCCCATCTTTCCCCTGTTCCCTCAGGGTAATCAATCGTTGTAACTTCTTCCTCTCCGTAATCAAGGCGGGTTATAGTCAATCCAATTGAATTGTTCCTATCAATTGCAACTGAGACCCCCACCCAATCAAAGCTCGTTCCAAATATCCAGTTTGTATGCGATATCATTATTTCATTTGTCCCAATCCTTGATGCTCCCGCAGGGTTCCAATAAAGAGTGCTGACATCACCTGCAAAAGCGGTAAATGCCCCACCCATACCAATAGCTCTTGAACCTACGGCAATTCCAAGGAAGGGAGCAGCTGTTGTGCCAACCTTTGATTGTCCTAAAAGCGCTTCTACAATTAACAAAACAATTAAAAATCTCTTCATGACTTGGAAACCTTTTATTTGATAATTGCGAATTTACCCGTCTTTTGCCCTATTCCCGGCGCATCAACAACATAGAAATAGACGCCATACGCTGCATCAAGATTTTCCTTCGTTTTCAAGTTCCAAGACACCGTCCCATCAGCGATGTCTTTGTCATGCTTCAATGTCGCTACCAATTCACCTCTTGCAGTGAAGATGTAAATCGTAGCACCAGCAGGAACATTTGTAAAGTCAATTTTTTGCGGACCTCTTCCACTTGAAATCCCCGGCGGAAGAGGTGGTTCCCAACGCTCAGCTACAACATATGGATTCGGAACGACGCGTATTTTTTCAAGTTGTGATTTCGCAAGCTCGGGGTCTACCCTATTTGCTTTAACTTTGAACTCATAAACATCGTCACTTCTAAATGGCTTGCTCAATTTAAACACCAACCTATTCCCTGCCCCAGGAAGCGAAAGCGAAGAATCACCCTGGAAAATTACAGCCCAAGTGAATGAACTCTCACTTCCATATGTCTCCCAAAAGCCAATGCTAATTTGCCTTGTCTTTATGAGCGCATTGTAAACATTGACATAAACAAACTTTATATATTTGTTGTCCGTGAGATTTTTGACCTTGAACTTTACAGGTGTAGCTGGTATTCTCAACGGCGAATATGCCATTGAAGTATCAACAATATCATCATAACACTCAATTGCGTAATCAGCTGGATAAGGTTTCCCTCTTACAGCTCCAGCGCTGAAAAGGGCAAAAGTCATCGTTGAATTTGCTGGTTTAGTCCATTGTGTAGTGTCAATTGATTTGAGTTTCACATCCCAATGATTATCAAAAATCAAACGCATCCCGTCAAAGAGTGATGTTTCTCCTTCAAAAATTCTGCTCCACTTAACAACTGTGTCCGGTCGTTGAGGGTCAGTGATATCAATAACTGAATAAGCGCTTGTCCTACGACTAAAAGTTGTATCTTTAAAGACCACACTATAAACATGGTTGTCTTTGACTTTATACGGGTCAAGCACATAGAGATAAATTTTACCTGTTGCAGGTCCTTGTTTATGAATTATTGTATCAGTCCCAGCAGGTAAAAATCCAGCTACGGGAGCGTTTGGTGTAACCATTACGGTGTTTTTATCAAAAATTAATTCACCGGTTGTCGTTCGTTGTATAAACTTCGTATTTTCCGATGGATAAACACCAAGCTCGGCATCTCCTTTATCATAAGCGACCACAGCGTAATAATAAGTCATCCCATTTTTAACATCTGTATCAATGAATTGGTGTTGAATTCCGGTATCATCGCCCAACCAGAATTTCACACCATTAATATCAAGCGGAAACCACCCAAAAACGCTATCCTTTAAATCAAATTGAGCAATCGGCTTGTAGAAAATCGGATTTCCAAATCCATCGGTGATCACACGAGCATCGTTGAAATTTGGGTCTGTTGCTTTGTAAATTTTATACCCTTCAAAATCATACGCCTTTCTGACATCTTCGCCTTTATTTTTGTAAACTTCCGCAAGCGCTCTGTCAAAAGATTTCTCAGCAACATCATCCCAATAAAGTATCACCTTTCTATCCCCAGCGATTGCTTTTAAAGTTGGTTTCTCAGGCGGTCTCGGGAAGTTATAATTCGCATCGTAAATACCTTGCATAACTCTTTTGTTGTTGTAAAGGTCTTTTAGGTCTTCACCGAAGAAAAGAATAAGCGAAAACCTTTCCGTTTGCTTTGTGGTTAATGGGAAATAACCAGAACCAGCGTCAAAGTCAGGACCTTCAACATAGCCAGTTATGTATTGCTCGGGAACTTGCCAATTACCTGGTGCAAGTCGTCTCCACAATTCCTCATCGTTCGCCATGTTTATTGCACCTGCAGGGACGAAGAAATCAAAGCTCGTCAATCCAACTTGGTCAGATTCATTTACATCCGTTGCGTCAAATCTTGGTTCCCCAGGGGTTGGAACCCCATCCCCTTCGCCATAATCACCAGTTCCGGGAACACCATCCGCACCAACATCATCCCAGTATGGGTCCCAATCTC